>JAITAT010000054.1 GCA_031283975.1 Synergistaceae bacterium | reverse complement strand
GCGCCGAGATCCGGCGCCGCGCTGATATCGGGCGCCTATCTGGACGGCGAGATAAGCCAAAGGGAGGCGACCTGCGGGACGCTGGCGCTGGCGTTTCCCGGATACCTGCGCAGATGGGTGGGAACCGCCGCGATGGCCGCTGGAATCGCCGGAGTTGCCGGAATTATTTTCGCGGCGGCGATACTCGTCAGGAGCGCGTGCCGTTTTGTATGGGTCATCCTGATTTTGATAAGACGAGGCGCCGCACGTACGCATAGCGGTGAAAATATAAAAAAAACGGAGATGTCCGCCAAAGATAGAGCAATGCGGACGCTGAAACTTCTCAGGCGCTCGCTTCCGTGGGCTTGGGGTTTTTTCGCGCTGACGTATGCGTTGGTGCCTTTCGTGGACCGGGTTTTTTCGGAATATGTCGCGAAGAGGGGATTTCACGCGTTCCTCCCGCTGGAAGGATGGGCGGTGGCTGTAAGCTCGATAGCCCATATCACGGCGGGGCTCTCGTCGGCGGCCGGAGCCATGTCCACAGGCAAATTGGGGATCGGGCAGGCGGTGTTGGCGCTTCTCGTGGGGAATATGGCCGGTTCCATAACCAGGACCATGCGGCAGAACGTTGGGTACTGGATGGGAATATTCCCGAGAGATTTGATACCCGGCCTTTTGAAGTGGCATATGGCTACCACTTTGACACTTGAAGTCATTTCCATATTAATCGCCTGGTGCGCGTCGGGGGTGAGTTATCCTGGGTAGGCTGTGCGTCGTCACGATGGATCATAATTCGTCGACGGTGGAAGACAGGGCGGATTTCGCCGCCCGGGTTGCGCCTCTCGCCGGAGTTATGAAATCACGCGGCATGATAAGCGAATATCTGAGGATTGAAACCTGCAACAGAATGGAACTGTACGTGGTGTTTTCGGACGCCGAAAGCGACAGGAAAGCCGCGGCCGCGCTTTCTTCGGCGGAATCGAGGACGCTCTTCGATTACGAGGCGGCGCGGCATTTACTGCGCGTTCTGCTTGGTCTGGAGAGCATGGCGAAAGGAGAGTCGCACATAGTTTCGCAGGTGAAGTCGGCGTACGCTGCCGCCGATGACTGCGGCAGGGTTCTTCACAAGCTTTTTCAGAGAGCCATAGGTATAGCGGCCTCTGTACGCGCTCGCTGCCATCCCGGCAGAGAACCCTCGATTCCGTACCTTGCGGCGTCTTGTTACGTCAAAAATTCCGGCGACACGGAGGGAAAGCCCGTCATCGTCGTAGGGCTTGGAACCGTGGGGCGCGAGACGGCGCATACTTTGCTTCTGATGGGAATTCGCGTGTTGGTAACCAATCGGACGCTCAGAGAGCCGGATAAGAAGATCGCGGGCGCGGAGTTTGTGCCGTGGAGCGTTTGGGAGGAACGCGCCGCTTCGTGCGGCGCGGTTTTCCTGTGTACTTCCGCGGACGCTCCGATACTTTCCGCGTTCAGAGAGGATGCCATGCCTGATACGCTGGTGTTCGATCTCGGTTTTCCTCATCAAAGCGAAAAACGGAACGCCGGTGTCCGCATTACCCTTGACGAAATGAAGGAGATATCGCGCGAGGAGATGGAGGAATACGGCAAATCCCTGGCGATATTGGAGGACGAGGCAGATCGGTCGTCAGGCGCTCTTCTCGCGGAAATATCCATTTTGACCGACGACACATGGAAACAGCTTGCTCTTGCCCGCGCTCACGCGCTTATAAAACAAAAGGCATCGCAATACGCCAAAAAAACCGGCGCGGAAAGCGAGGAACTGATGATGTTCGCATCATCAGTGATGAAGGCTTTTCTTCACCCGCTCGTTTCCGCGAGCGCCGCGCACAGTTTTCGCGCGTGGAGAATTTTGTCCGGAGAGGAAACGGAGAACGCGGAGGAATGAGCGCGCGCGGGAAAGGGCCGTACAGGCTGGTCGTTTCGATAAATCTCGCCGAGCACGAAATGCTTGTGGCAGGCGGCGGCAGTGTGGCGCGGCGCAAAATTACGACGCTTTTGGGCTGCGGCGCCCGCGTAAAGATGGTATCGCCGGCGGCCTTGGCCGAACTGGAGGAAATGGCGGGAAGCGGAACAATATCGTGGGAACGCAGGGAGGCGAAAACGGAAGATTTCGTCTCGCATAAGTTCGCGATACTGGCCGTACCCGGCGGCGTGGCCCGTGAACTTGCAGCGATGGCCCGCGAGGCGGGCTCTGTCGTCGACGTCTGCGCGGACGGCGGGCATGGCGATTTTGCCCTGTGCGCGCAGTTCAATGCTGAAGAATGTTTTGTCGGCGTGTCGAGCGGCGGAAACGACTATGCCCGCGCGGCGTCGCTCAAGAGAAAGATGATGGAAGCGCTGGGCGGAGACATAACGATTTTGACGAGAAACAGCCCGCTCGCGCTCGTTCAGGCCGATATGTGGAGACGCGCCCTCGCCGAAATAGGCGTCAACGCCGCGGCCAAAGGCGTGAGCAGTCAGGGGGATCGCGATAAAAACAGCGAACTGTCGGCGTTCGGGTTTGGGGTGTTCGTCAAAGCGCTGGAAGACGAGTTGTTGAAGGGTAACGGAGACTTGGCGGTTCACAGCTTGAAAGACGTGCCGTCGGCGATTCACGGCGGCTGCGTACTGGCCGCGGTATTGAAAAGAGGTTCGGTTCGTGACGCGCTGGTCACGAGAGACGGAGGAGGGCTCGATTCGCTTCCCCCTCGTGCCCGAGTAGGCACGTCGAGCGTGCGGCGGCGGGCGCAGCTCATGAGCGTCAGGCCCGACATCGAATGCGTAAAATGCCGCGGTAATGTGGGAACCCGGCTGCGGCGCCTCGATGAAAGGGAAATCGACGCGCTGGTTCTGGCGGAGGCGGGTCTTGAAAGGCTCGGAGTCGATACTATCCACGCGGTGCCGCTGCCGTTTGTGACTTCGGCGGGGCAGGGCGCGGTGGCGGCCGAAACGAGAGCCGGTTCGAAAATTGAGGAACTTTTGAAGTCGTTGAATCACACGCCGACCTGGTATGAGGTTCTTGCCGAACGCGCTTTTCTGTCACGAACCGGTTTTGGCTGCGTCTGTCCCATTGGGGTAAACGCCCGGTACGCGGATGAAAAAATGGTTCTGTCCGCCGAGGTATACCCTCTCGAGCCTGACGAATGCGCTCCCGCGCGCGCGTCCGTGTCGGGCGGCGTCCGTTCCGACGCGGACGCCGCGTCTCTCGCTGAGGAACTTTGGGGAATAATACGCGAGAGTCCCGCGGTGCGAAACGTGATGGAGGCGAACTTGCGGTGAGCGTCTGGCTGGTCGGGGCCGGCTGCGGTTCTCCCGGGCTTTTGACTCTTGACGCCTTCGAATGCCTGTCGCGCGCGGCTCACATCGTGTACGACAGGCTGATACATCCCGATCTGCTCCAGATCGCCCCAAAAGACTGCGGTTTTCACCTCGCCGGAAAGAAGGAAAGCAGGCATACATTGCCGCAGCACGAGATCAACGAACTGCTCGTTCGGCTCGGGCGCGAGGGAGGCGTCGTCGTCAGGCTGAAGGGCGGAGATCCTTT
>JAITAT010000007.1 GCA_031283975.1 Synergistaceae bacterium | reverse complement strand
CGGGTGGTGTGGAAATCGACTCCAGGGAGGAGTTGTGGAATGTTCAAAGGGCCTGCTTCGTGTCAATAAAGACTGTCAAGGGGGACCTGCGCGGATGTATCGGCACTATAGTTCCCGTGTGCCCCTCGCTCGACGCCGAGATAATCGAGAACGCGATATCTTCATCCACGAAGGATCCGCGCTTTCCTCCCATGAAAATAGCCGAGTTGGATGGGGTCGTCTTTTCCGTGGACGTGCTTGGCAGACCGGAGAAAGTGCGGGACAGAACCGAACTCGACCCGAAAAAATGGGGGATCATAGTATCGAAGGGAATGATGCGCGGCGTACTGCTTCCCGACCTTGAAGGAGTCGATACCGTGGGTGCGCAGATTGAAATAGCGTCACGCAAAGCGGGCATTTACGACACGAACGGCATTGCCGTTGAACGCTTTTCGGTCGATAGGTACACGGAGGAGTGATCGAACCGAGGTGGTATCGCACGGAGGACGGAGGGAAATCCTCCCGCTGCCGTCTCTGTTTTCGCGGCTGCAAAATACCTCAGGGAGAAACAGGAGTATGCGGGGCGAGGATGTATTCGCGCGAAGGTTTCACTTCCCCACATCTCGGACGTTTCGCTTCCGTGGCGATCGACCCGATCGAGAAAAAACCGCTCCGCAGATGGCGCCCAGGCACGAAAATACTGTCACTTGGCGGGTTGCACTGTAATATGCGCTGCCCCTTCTGCCAAAACCATTCCATAGCCCATCCCGATGGTCCGATCGGCGAATACAAGATAGCGCCTCACAAACTGGCAGAGACGGCCAGAAATTCGTCGTTGAGATCGGTGGCCTATACCTACAACGAACCATCGCTCCAGGCCGAGTACATATTCGCCGCGTCCTCTCTCCTTCGAGATGAAGGTATAGCCACGGTGATGGTGACAAATGGAATGTTCGGAGAGGAAGTCTGCCGGGAAGCTGCCGGAGCAGTGGATGCTATGAACGTAGACGTCAAGAGCTTTGACGAGGATTCATACCAAAAATTGGGCGGTTCATTGGACGTGGTGAAGCGCAATGTGGAGTTTCTCGTCGACGGGGGGGTGCATGTTGAACTGACAAGTCTCGTGGTTCCCGGCATTAGCGACTCACCGGACGGCTTCGCGGAGATGATCGCTTGGATAGCGAAAGTTTCACCCGATATTCCGCTTCATATATCGAGATATTTCCCAGCTTATAGATACAACGAGCCGCCTACGGATATATCATTGATCGAAAAGCTTCTGAATATCGCGCGCAACAGGCTGAAATACGTTTACACAGGCAATATATGACCGTCTGCATTCGAAAAAACAACAGACGCACCGCCCTAAAAGCCAACAAGATCATCCCTGCCGGGAAACCGGAGCTCGGCAAAGACGAACAGGTGAAAATGCGTATTATGGCGCCTAAAACGTTCTCGTTATGGTATCCTTATTGTATAGTCAAATCTTAAAATCAATGGGGGTACGTCTGTTATGAAACAGCTCAGAACGCTTAGAGAAATGCTCGAATACGCTCGTACAGTGGGGCCGATGACCGTCAGCGTCGCTTGCGCCGCCGATCCCGACGTCCTGGAAGCCGTCGAGAGTTCGCGCAGGAGTGGAGTAGCTAAAGCGTTCCTCGTAGGGGAAGCTGACAAAATCGAGGAAGCGGCGAGGAAAGCCAGCGTCGATCTCAGAAATTTCGACGTGATCGACGAACGGGGAGGGGAAGCGGAGGCTGCCTTGAAAGCAGTGGAGCTGGTATCGTCCGGCAAGGCTCAGATTCTGATGAAAGGCATGCTCCACACCGACAATTTCCTCCGCGGCGTGCTGAACAAGGAAAAAGGCCTGCGCTCCGGCGGAGTCATATCGCATGTGTATTTCCACGAGGTTGAGGGTTACGATCATATCATTTTCATCTCCGACGGGGCATTCATCCCATATCCCGACCTTGCGACCAAAGCCAAGATAATCGACAACGTGGCCAAGCTTGCCCGTTCCTTCGGAATAGAAACCCCAAAGGTTGCGGTTCTGGCGGCCGTCGAGGTTGTCAATCCCGACATGCCGGCCACACTCGACGCGGCCGCGCTTTCCCAGATGAACAGGCGCGGACAGATAAAGGGCTGCGTGGTGGACGGTCCCTTCGCGCTCGACAACGCGGTGTCCGAGATATCGGCGAAACACAAGGGCATTTCTTCCGAGGTCGCTGGGAAAGCCGACATTCTTATCGTGCCCAATATCGAGAGCGGCAATATGCTGGCGAAGTCGATAGTTTATTTCGCTCCCAACAGAACGGCGGGAATAGTCATGGGAGCGAAAGCCCCGATAGTGCTCACCAGCCGTGCCGACACCGCCGAATCCAAGATGTTCTCGATAGCGGCGGCTGTCGTTTGGGCCGCGTATCAGAAAAACAAGTAAGCGTCTCTGTGTAGGGGAGGCGAACATCCGTCTCCCCTAGGCGATATCCATTGAAAATACTGGCATTCATCCCAAAGACGGCGGCCACTGAAATAGCTGTCTACGACGGAGCGGCCGAAAGTTTTTACGGCGCAATCGACCACGAACCGTCGGAGTTATGTTCGTTGCTTATGCCTGAAGAACAAGGGCAGTACCGCTTCAACGCGATATCGGAGATGATGTCGGGCCGGGGGTTGTCTTTGTGCGACGTCGACATCGTCATAACACATGCTATGTGCCGCGACCTACCGCCCGGGATATATATGGCCGAAGAACGGCTTCTCCATAAAATATCCGCCAATCTTATAGACGATAATCAATACCGATCCGGCGTGTTCGCCGCTTACCTCCTGAGCAGGCATATCAGTGACAATTACGACGCCGAGTGTCTGCCTCTCATCGTAGAACCCGCGATAGAAAACGAAATATCCCTCGAAGCGGCGCTATCCGGACTGAGAGGCATCACGCGCGAGCCCGTTTACAACAATTTTTCGCAGCGCAGCGGAGCGGCTTTATGCGCTTGGCACGAACTTCGCAGGAAACCCAATGAAACGCGGATGGTAGTGGCGCATCTTGGCAGCGAAATAAGCGTCGGAGCCCACGATATGGGCAGGATAATCGACAGCAACAGCCCCCAGGACGGCGAAGGGCCGTTTTCTCCCACATCCAGCGGTTCCATACCGCTTGACGCGCTGATAGAGACGTGCTATTCCGGCAGATACGACATGGACGAAATATTGGACATGGTGTCCCAAAAAAGCGGGCTCTGCGCGTATCTGGATGACGTTTCACTCGAAGGTGTAAAGAAGATGTATCGGGCGGGCGACAAAAAAACCGTCTTTCTTGTAAACGCGATGGCATATCGGACCGCACGCGAAATAGGAGCCCGGGCCGCCGCGCTGCATGGCAGTGTAGAGGTCATAGTGCTGACCGGTTGTTGGGCGGCATTCACGGAGTTCACTGATGAAATAGCGTCCTATGTGGACTGGATAGCCCCGGTGAAAATATACGGCGCCGAAAACGAGCTGCGGTTGCTTGTGGAAACCGCCGTCACAGTCTACAGGGGGGATTTCAGGATACTGCTTTACGGCAGAGACAGAAATTAAGAAAGCGCGCTCCATAGAGCGATTTTATTCTGAATTTGCCATATAATGGGCTTTATGATAAACTGCCCTTCGTCAATCGTCTTTAGACGCGCGATTGTGAAACAGGGAGGTATTGAATGACTGTTTGGAATAATAAGATTATTCTGTCGGGTTTTGCGGCAGCAGTGTTCATATTTGTAACAACGCCCTCGGCCCCGTTGTCCGCGGCCGAAGGAATGCCCGGACGGGACGCTCTCGATATAGCCGCTTCACTTCCAAACAATCGTCCGGCCAATATCATTCGTCCTCTCGCGGAAGGCGACATAGGAGAAGCCGCGCTGTCCACGGTATCATCGGTGAAGGGTATAGTCAAGCTGATGATGCAGGCACAGGAGATAAGCGCTATGCTTCCATCGAGGCGAATCACCGCGTTGCCGTCCCCAAAAACCGACACGGAAATCGCACTGGACGTAGCGTCCCGTTTGCCGGCCATCCCGGTGACAGCGGCGTCGAAACCGGCGGATACTAAACCCACTCTCCAAGCGCCCAAAACTAAGGCTCCAGCATCCGAACCGCCTGTCTCTGACCC
>JAITAT010000195.1 GCA_031283975.1 Synergistaceae bacterium | reverse complement strand
AGTTCGGTCTTGCCGACGCCCGTGGGGCCGGCCAGGAACAAAACGCCCTTGGGACGCTGCGAATATCGGGAGAACTGCGCGCCCGAGAGGTTGAAACGCGAGCGTTTCAGAATATCGGCCGCGTGCCGGACGGCCGTTTCCTGCCCCATGACGCGGGAATTGAGGAAATCTTCGGCCCCCGTTATCTTCTTCGGGTCCAGCTTTTCCCACATATTTTCCTGTATACCAAGTTTGTAGCGCCTGATGGCGTCGTCGACCCGCGCGAAAGGAATCGTCTCGTGGCGCGCCATCTGCGCTATCGCGGCTATTTCGCCCGCCAAAAGCCCGGCCGTCTGGTCGCGGTATATCTCCAGATTGGCGCGGCAGGCATCCGGCGGCATATCGCCGAACCCCAATATTTTAGGCGCCACCGACTCGATGACGCAGCTCCTTATTTCGTTGTCGGGACGCGGAACCGGAAGTATCCTCACGCGCGGATTGTCCATCGTATACCACGGAGGCAGATCGTTTTCCTTGTCCGTTATCCATAAAATGGGGCTGTACATCGGCTTGATCTCGGCGGAGCCGGGCATTATGCGCGGTGTGGCGTCCAGGGAGAGCCTGAACATCCGGTAGAAAAATTTCTGTGCCTCCGCCTCGCCGCCTAGGTCCTCCATACGCGCCGCGAACCTCAGTATGAGGGCTGTGTGACATCCGGCATACGACGACAGGTTTGACGCCACATCGGCGGCCCTGTCGGAGGAGCAGTTCAGTTTTCCGTCACCGCCGGCGCGCTCTCCGGCGGCGCGGGCGAACGTTTCGGCGTCCCCCGAAACGAGTGAAAACCCGTAAAGCGGTTCGTATTGCGCGATGAGAGAATAACCCAGGCCCGAAAGAAGCTCTTTGAGATAGTCGCACATCCCGAGCGTCGCCACGCTCCCGTTCACCGCGGCGGGATATACGTCGTTGACGTTGCCGTAGAGCAGAAACTGCGGCTTTATCGGTATGAACCTCTCTATCTCGCGCGCCCACTTGGGTTTGAAAGCGTGATCGCCGCTCATGTACGGTCATTCCCGCGCGCCGCCGCCGAGTGGCCAGCCGAGCGCCCGTCGGCTTTTTTGCGCCTCCCGCCGCGTTTTTTCTTTTGGCCCGCGACCGTCATAAGTTTCACATCCTCGGGTTCCTGCCTCAGCGATACATCCATCGGCAGCCCCATATCCTTCATTTTTCCCAGAAACGTGTCGAAGTCGCGGCACCATTTGCGGCCTGCCTCGCGATCCAGCAGCTCCCGCTCGTCCGAACTCCGCGCGGCCGCGTCCTCGGGATCTTCCACGCGCACCAGTCTCGCGGCGAGAGAACCTTTCTTATCCGCTTTCATCATGACGCGATAACCCTCGTACGGGGAATCGAGATAACGCACCGCGCCGGGTTCGAGCGACGCCGCCGCGCCGGACTCCCCGCCCGGATTTTCGTCCTGAACGATCTCGTAACCGAGCGATTCGAGCGCGTCCTTGACGCGGCCCGCGAACATGGAGTCGGCTATGGCCTCGCCGCGCTCGCGCACGAACTTCGCGATATCCTCGTAAAGTTTCATGAAATCGGGGCGCTCGATGAATTTCGCGCCGAGCAGGACGTCGCACCTTCCGAGCAGCGCCGCCCCCTCGCCCGACGACATCACGTTCCCCGCCGCTAATTCGCCTCTGAGACTGAGGAGAGTCTCCCTGAAATATAACGTTGCCGCCGCCCGTTCGCGGATATTCCCCCAGAGCGCTTTGAGCTGTGCGCGAAAGCTCTCAAGGCGGCCCGGAAATTGCGTGCCGGCGTCCAATTTGGCTAGGACGGGCGCGAGCCGTTCCCCTTCGATCTCGTCGTGGCTGGCGACGCGGTCGGCAAGATCGCGGATATCGCGGATCAGCAGCGCAATGTTGTCCTCGGCGCGCGCGTATTCGTAACGGGTCTCACTCATTTCGCTCATAAACTGTCTCGCGGAATCGTCTTTTATCTCGGCGAACCTGTCAGCGATTCCCTGCAAAGCCGCCATTCTATCCTCGACGGGCAGGGCCCGGACGCGCTCGATTTCTTCCATGAGCTTGCCGAGTTCCGCTCCGGCCCGGGCATCGGACGTCGAACGGATCGACTCCACCCCGGCCGAAATGGCCTCCTCGCGTTCGCGGCACCGCGCCTCGTCCACCTCCGCCCGTCGGATTTCAAGCGACAGCGCGTTCATCTCCTCGAATATCTTCCGCGAGAACGCTTCATTGGCCGAATTGTTTTCGACGGCGCTTCTTATCTCCGCGAGTTTGCGACGCAAAGCGCCGGATACCTCCGCGTCGTTGATTTTGCCGACGCGCCCGTTTTCGGCGGCTATCTCCTCCAGCATGTTCTTCTTCAGCGCTTTGCGGGCCTCATTGTTTCCTTGCATAGCGAACACCGCCATCTCAGCCGACGTTAAAAGGCCAGCCAGGGCCAGCAATTTCATCAGGCTGTAGGCGGAAATGACAGAGATTGTGACAACGCTCAACAAAAACACCTCCCATTAAAAGTTCCGTTTACGCGCTATTTATACCGTAATAATAAGCATAAACTCTGCAGGCATCCATGATCTCATCCATATTTCGTTCCATCCTGAGACTATATACGGCATTCGATATCAGCACCCCCATCGGAGCGCCGATCAGCGGGAAAGCATGGGCCATAAAGCGGATGAATCCGTCGGGCGTCGCGCCCGGCATGGGTAAAACGCGCAATACAAAAAAAAGAAATCCCACAATAAAAATAGCGACAGGGTTCCCGCGGCTCCTCCACGCTCTGTAACGCGCCTCCCTGTCTCCGATAATTTTTATCACATCCCCCCTTAAACCAAGCATTCCTAATGAAAAAATGCCAAAGAATATGAAAAGCACAATACAGAACATCGCCAACTGATAATGGCTTAAATTCAGGACAGACCAGAATATAAAGCGGAGCGCCGCAAGGATGCCGACGCCCGCGGCGCCGTATATCGCCCAATTTTTCCGCCTGTTCTCCCTCATCGCCTGTCTTTTTGACAACAGCGCGGAGAGCGCGTCCAAAAAGTTCAAGTCCCGATCGGATACTTTTCTGTCCCTGAGGAATTCCAGCTCCTTGCCCGTGTCTATGAACACCGGGGTGGGGCGCTCGTTGTAAAGATAGGATATCGATTCCCCGAGTTCGTTCAGCCTTTTGAGAAATGACGACGTATGCCCCCACATGCGCACTTTCGCGGCTATTTCGTATCCTTCGACGCTCATATTTTTATACGCGTCGTCGTCCGGGCCTGCCGGAACGAGGAGTTCCCCTGTCATCCAGCGTTTCAGCCTGTCGGCCCCGGAGGCGTACTCGGCGCTCGTTCGGAACATCGCCCACAGTTCGTCCGGCGTGACGTAACAGCTCTTGACGTCGTTTATGACTTCCAGTTTCAGGGGCGCGGACAAAATGCGCTTCATGCACTCGACGCGCTCGCTTTCGGTCGTGATATGGGCGTCTCCGGGCCACAGACGCGCTCCCGGGTCGCGCATGGCGGCGGTATAATCGAGCTGTCTCGCCGGCGGCTCCCCCTTCAAAAGCTCGAGCAGTTCCCCGAACGCGGGATCAGGCGCGCTCAATTTGACGTATTCGCCGTAAAGCGAGGCCAATTTTCCGCCGCCCAGCATCCCGACTATCTCGCTCTCGGTTTCCTCGGCCTCCCCCCGCGTTTCGCGCCACAGAAAAATGTACAGGTTATCGAGGTTCACGACGCGCCCCCAGACCCCGAAGGGCAGTTCCGCGTTCGAGTGAACGAAGCGAAAGAGTTCAATAAGCGAGTCGCCGGCGGCGAGCGCGCCGCCCATGTCCGCGGCTTCCTCGAATTCGAGATTGGTTTCCAGCCATTGGCGGACGAAACGCAGATAGTCGTGCGGGATGCGCCACGGGTCTTCGCTCGCCGCAAACGCGCGCGCGAGGTCTTCTTTTGTATAGAGGCTCGCTCCGCCGAACTTGAAAGGTTTGATATCGTTGATATCCACAGCGCCGGGCGTCTCGTAAAACACCGGAATGTCCCTCTCCCCGGCGAGCCAGCGATCTCTCTCGGGCTTCTCCCATCGTTTCCCGCCGTCTTTCGTCAGGAGCCCTTTTATCAAAAGGCTCCACTCCGGGCCGATGGAGTCCGGTATCTCCACGTTGCCTATCGTCAGCCTGTGGATTATCTGGGAGTCGTTCAACCCCTCGAACGGATGTTCGCAAAGCAGCATTTCAAGCAGCATCATGCC
>JAITAT010000119.1 GCA_031283975.1 Synergistaceae bacterium | reverse complement strand
CCGCCGCCCAGGTCCACGCTCGCCTCCTTGATACCCTCGAGTCCGCGAACCGCGACGAAATCGATATCCTTCAGCGTTTGCCCGGTATATACCTCGTAGGCAGTGCGCAGAGCAGCTTCCATGACTCCGCCGGTAGCGCCGAATATTTGACCCGCTCCGGTCGAAATACCCATCGGATCGTCGAATTCCTCATCCGGCAGGTTGATGAAATCGACGCCGGTCTGTTTTATCATACGCGCCAGTTCACGTGTGGTTATGACTATGTCCATATCGCGGAACCCGCTGTCGTTCAACTGTGGACGTTTCGCTTCCCATTTCTTCGCGGTGCATGGCATGACCGAGACGGAGACTATTTTCGCGGGGTCGATTCCCTCACGCTCCGCGAAATACGTCTTGACCGTCGCCCCAAACATCCCCTGCGGCGATTTGGCCGTTGAGAGATGCGGAATTATCTCAGGATGCAGCGTCTCGACGAAATTGATCCATCCCGGGGAACAAGACGTCATCATTGGCAGGACTCCGCCGTTTTTCAGCCGGTGCAGAAGTTCGTATCCCTCCTCCATGATGGTGAGATCGGCCGCGAAATCTGTGTCGAACACTTTATCGAACCCAATGCGCCGCAGCGCCGCGACCATCTTGCCCGTTACGATTCCGCCCGACTTCATGCCGAATTCCTCGCCCAGGCCGATGCGCACCGAAGGCGCGGTCTGAACCACCACATATTTGTCCGGAGCGGACAGAGCGTCCCATACGAGCTGAGTGTCGTCTCGCTCGGTCAGAGCCGCCGTCGGGCAAACCGTCGTACACTGCCCGCAGTATGAGCAGGCCACTTCGTCGAGACCGAGGCCGAACGCGGGTTCCACGATGCTGGTAAATCCGCGGTTCACCGAACTGAATATATCGAGTCCCTGGCGTTCTGAGCAAGCTCTGACGCACCTTGTGCAAAGGATGCACTTTTCGGGATCGCGCACTATCGACGGGTTCGACTCGTCCTTTTTGGCCTCGCGTTTTTCGCCATGAAAGCGTACGCGCCTGATGCCAAGCTCCGCGGCTATCGCCTGCAGCTCGCAGTGCTGGTTTTTGACGCAAAAGAGACAATCCTCCGGATGATTGGCGAGCATGAGTTCCACTACGGTCTTGCGCGTTTCCCTCACATTTTCGGTGTTCGTGTGTACTTTCATTCCCTCTGATACAGGATAAACGCAGCTCGCCACGAGCGAACGCGCACCCTCGACCTCCACAAGACAGACGCGGCAGTTGCCCTCGCGCGCGAGTTCGGGATGATAGCAAAGGTGCGGGATATCGAGACCGACAAGACGAGCGGCCTGCAATATTGTATAACTCTTGGGCACTGATACTTCCTGCCCGTCTATATTCAATTTTACGGAAGTTTCCGTTATACTGGACATTATCGTTCCCTCCTCCTTCTTGATTAACCTTTATCGATCGCCTTGAAGGGGCACTTTGCCTGACAGGCTCCGCACTTGATGCACTTGTCCGGGTCGATCGTATGTTTTGCCTTGACCTCTCCGGAAATGGCGTCCACAGGACAGACCTTCTTGCAGAGTCCGCAGCCGCGGCAGTTGTCGGTTATGACGTAACCCACGAAAGCCGTGCATACGCCCGCCGGGCATTTGTGATCCCTTATATGGGCCTCGTATTCGTGCCGGAAGAAGTTGAGCGTCGAAAGAACCGGATTGGGAGCAGTCTGGCCGAGAGCGCAAAGCGAGCCGGCCTTGATGGATTTAGCGAGCGATTCGAGCAGTGGGATATCGTCTTCGGTACCTTTGCCGTCGCAGATGCGATTTAATATTTCGAGCATCCGTTTGGTTCCCTCCCGGCAGGGAGTACATTTGCCGCAGGACTCATCCTGGGTAAAGTTGAGGAAGTAACGGGCTACGTCGACCATGCAGGTCGTTTCATCCATGACGACCAGCCCGCCTGAACCCATCATGGCTCCGGCCCTCGTGAGGGATTCGTAATCTATGGCGAGATCCAAAAGCTGTTCCGGCAGACACCCGCCGGACGGGCCGCCTATCTGAACTGCCTTGAATTTCTTTCCGTTCGGTATGCCGCCGCCGATGTCGTAGATAATCTCGCGCATCGTTATTCCCATAGGAACCTCGGCGAGACCGGTGTTGTTTATTTTACCGGTGAGCGCGAAAACCTTGGTGCCTTTGCTGGTCTCCGTCCCCTGAGAGGCGAAATAGCCCCCTCCGTCACGCATGATGGACGGTATGTTTGCGAACGTCTCTACGTTGTTGATATTGCTGGGTTTGCCCCACAGTCCCGAGTTCGCCGGGAAAGGCGGACGAGGGCGCGGCATTCCGCGGCGGCCTTCGATGGAGGCGATCAGCGCCGTCTCTTCTCCGCATACGAAAGCGCCCGCGCCTTCCTTTATATGGATCATGAAATTAAATCCGCTGCCGAGGATATTCTCGCCCAGAAGCCCGGTTTCAAGGGCTTGCTTGATGGCCCCTTGGAGACGCTTGATCGCGAGAGGGTACTCTGCGCGGCAGTAGATATATCCTTCATCCGAACCGACCGCGTATCCGCAGATTATCATGCCTTCAATAACCCTGTGCGGATCGCCTTCGAGCACCGAGCGATCCATAAAAGCGCCCGGGTCTCCCTCGTCGGCGTTGCAGATGACATACTTTTTATCGCCGACCGCGTTTCTCGTAAACTGCCACTTTGTTCCGGTTGGGAATCCGCCGCCGCCCCTGCCGCGCAAACCCGATTTCTTGATCTCGTCGATAACGGCTTCCGGAGTCACGGAAAGAGCCTTCGCAAGGCCTTCGTAACCTTCAGCTCCGATGTATTCCTCAAGAGATTCGGGATTGATGTGCCCGCAGTTTACGAGCGCATAGCGTTTCTGCTTTTTGTAGAACGCTATGTCGTCATAATCGGGCACCGTCGCGAGCGTCGCGGGCTCTTTATAAAGCAGGCGCTCGATCGTGCGGCCTTTTATGAGATGTGTTTCCACTATTTCGTCGACATCGGACGGTTTCACTCTTATATAAAATACGCCTTCCGGATAAACTATGACAAGCGGTCCCAATTCGCAGAGACCGTGGCAACCCGTTTCTACAACTTTTACTTCGTTCTCCATGCCGCGCTCTTTCAGTTTTTCACGCAAGGCCGGAATGATTTCCTTAGACCCGGACGAAGAACATCCGGTTCCGCCGCAACAAAGAACGTGGGCTCTTGCGAGCTTCTCCATTGTTATATTCCTCCCAGTTTCCGAATTATCGAACTATATTTTGCCCACTACAAGATCGCTGACGATACGTCCGTTGACCAGATGATCGGATATTATCCTTGGAACATCGTCAGGTTTCACATTCCCGTATGTCACGCGCGGCTCTCCCGGACGCACTATATCGACAAGCGGTTCTTTCTGGCACATGCCAATGCAGCCGGTTTGCATGACCGACACGTTCTGAATGCCGCGGCGCGAAATTTCGTCGAGTATCGCGGTCATCACCGTGCGTGCGCCAGCCGCGATGCCGCAGGTTCCCATGCCGACTATGACCTGTGTTCCGTTTTCATGACGCGCGCTGGTCGCCTGTTTCGCGCTTTCCTTTATCTTGCGCAGATCGTCCAAACTTTTTATAGCCATTTTTTAAAACCTCCCGTCAGTTATACTGTCCCAAAATGCCTTTGATCGCATCGGGGACGAGACGCCCGTGAGTCTCGTCGTTTACCATTATGACTGGGGCCAACCCGCAACAGCCGATACACGCTACGGTTTCCAAGGTAAATCTGAGATCTTTCGTAGTTGTTTCGTCGCCTTCGAGAGCAAGCTGTTTTTTGATTTCGGCGAGAATCGCCTTGGCGCCGCGAACATGACACGCCGTCCCCTGACACGAGCGCACTATGTTTTTGCCGCGGGGTTTGAGGTGAAATTGAGCATAGAAAGTCACCACTCCATATACCCGGCTGAGAGGGACGTGAGTTTTTTCACTTATGCGAACCAGAATTTCCCTGGGCAGGTATCCGAATATATCCTGCGCTTTTTGCAAAATGGGAATCAAGGTCCCCTTTTTACTCCCCAGATCGGCCAACAACTCATCGAGTCTGGACAAATCCTTATCCGCGAATTTTTCTCCCATTGTCAATCCTCCTCATCTCGATACGGGCTTCTCCGTCACACTATAAAACGCGCTCCGATAATGGAGGCGCGCAATATAAATCAACTTGGGCAACGATTTTTATACCGTATGACGTATACTACCCAAAAATATCCGATAATGCAATAGTATCAAT
>JAITAT010000092.1 GCA_031283975.1 Synergistaceae bacterium | reverse complement strand
CGTCTCGCGCGTTCACGTCAGCGCCCCCGGCGAGCAGAACCGAGACGATCTTTTCAGGCGTGAGGTTGCGGGTACTTCTCGCGGCGTTCATCAGCGGAGTCACGCCCTTTCTGGTTCCGTCCGTCACGCGCGCGTTCACGTCCGCACCGCGCTCTATCAACGCCGAAATATCCTCCGGGTTAGAACCGAATTCGGCGGCGTACATCAGAACCGTCCAGCCGTCCGAATCGCGAACTTCAACCTTCGCGCCTTCATCCAACAGAAGCTGGACGAGTTCCGCATTGGAGAAACGCGCCACGGCATACATAAGGGGCGTCTCGCCGTTCGCGTCGGCGGCGTTCACGTCGGCTCCGCCTTCAATCAGCACGGCGGCGGCGTCCGGGTCGTTGTTGTATCTGGCGGCGCACAGCAGAGCCGGGCTGCCGTCGGCGTCTCTGGCGTTCGCGTCAGCGCCGTATTTGAGCGCGGACGCTATTTCCTCAGCCGTCCCGGTCGCGCACAGCCTCGTAAAATCATCGGCGTTCATAGCAGCGATCGCCGCCCGGCCGCCCGCGCACATCAGGACGAACATCGCGGTAAACAGGATTTTTTTCATCTTCACTTCATCAATCCTTCCTCACCCGCACATACTCGCCGTCGTAGACCACGTCTTTCCCCAGCCCGCCTTTTTTGAACGCCTCGGAAGTGGAGACGCGGGCGGTCTCGCCGTCGAATTCGATATGGATCGTTATTACGTCCGGCGTAGGTACGTCGAAACTCGTATCGTATTCGTACTCCGCGGACAATTTGCCGTCTTTGAGGTTTCCGTAGCCGCTGAAATACCCTTCGGCGTATTCGTTCGTTCCCGGGGCGCCCTTCGCCGCGACCCGGAA
This sequence comes from Synergistaceae bacterium, assembly GCA_031283975.1. Lineage (GTDB taxonomy): Bacteria > Synergistota > Synergistia > Synergistales > Synergistaceae > JAIRKI01. Next base: position 3,633 of record JAITAT010000092.1, on the reverse strand, counting down.
CTCGGCGCTGTGAGTGAAGAGAGCGCCGCCCCCCGTGTTCTCCACCAGCATGTATCCTTCACGCGCATCGTCTTTCAGCTCCCAATACCCCTGCGCGCCTTTCGCGCCGCGCTTCAGTCTCTCCGCCGGAACGACCGTCAGGTTGAGTTCATCGGCAGTCACACCCCACGCGTAACCCCACGCGGTCAGTTCCTCCTCGTAACCCCACGTCTCCTGTCCTTCCCTCTCATCTTCCGCGGACTTGAGTATTCCGGCGATTCTCCCGTCCAGCCGCTTCACGAACGCCGCGTATTCATCCTCGTCCTCGCCGTAATACCCTTTTATCTGGTTTATAACCTCCGTGAAAGCCTCATAGTTGAACTTGTACGTTTCGTCTTTCATATACTCCGCGTGTTTCTCAGGCAGCGTCGGTCCAGACTCCGCCGCTAGGCAGAGCGCCGGGGCCAAAACGCGGAACAGCAAAGTCAACAACAGCAAAGTCAACCGCCCGAAATTTTTCATCCCAAAGCGCTCCTTACCCGTCTTATTTTCCCGAATCCGGCAGTTTGAGCGATTCTTCCATCACGCGCGCTGTTTCCGCGAAGCGCTCCGCTTCGCCGAGCGGATATTTCAGCGTGAAGCCCGCTTTCATCTCCGGGTTTACGACCCCGTACTCGCGGAAGATATGCTCCTTGCCGTCCTGTCCGCCGTCATCGCCGTAAACAATCGAATAAAAACCTTCCCCGCTCTTTTCGGAATCCGGGACGATGTGCGACACGCGCTCGCGGGCCATTTTGAGAAGCTCCGCGCCGTCCTCGCCCATAACGTTGAAGCCTCCCCAGACGACGAGGCCGTATTCGCCGCTTGACTCCGAAAACTCCGCGCCGTCGCCGTTCAGCGGCTCGCGGACGCCGGCGAATATGTCGGGGTATCGGATGGAATAGCCGAAACGCGCGTTGAGATACGTTTTATATTCCGCGGCGCCGGACGCCTCCGCTTGAGACGCCGCCGGAATTTCCGCTTCTATGATGCTTTGCTTTATCTTGTCCTCGTCGCCCCAATCGGTTTCGGATTCGACCGCGTCCTCTATTATCGTGACGGATTTCCCGTCCGCGGCGACGGACGCGAGCGAGTAGTTGCGCGTGTCCGTCGCCGGTTTCAGGACGATCTCTTTTCCGCTCTCCGCGTCGAACATCGCGACGGAGAGGCGGAGGCCGTAAGCGAGGTTCGCGAACGACCCGCCCTCCCTGATATCGTCGCCGATACGGGTGAAGACGAAATGGGCCGGCCCGGCCCACTGGAGGTCTCCGCGAATGCCCGGAAATTCCGCGATCTTCTTCGCGTCTTCGCCGTATACATTGAAGAAAACGTCGGGGCGCGCTCCGCTCCCGGTCGCGAGTACGAACCTCTTTCCGTTCGGGCTGAACGTGACCGTCTGCGCCTCGTATTCGCTGTCGAGCGGCACAAACGTGAGACAGGTTCCGTCGGACGCGAAGAACCGGACGCCGGTTTCGGCCTCCGGCACGGCGTCCGACGCGCTTGTCCCGAACGCGCTCCAGTATCGGATGTCCCCGGTCTCGGCGGGAACGCTGAACACCTCGCAGTCCAGCTTCGTTTCGCCCATGTATACGCTTCCGTCTTTCAGCGAATAGGCGCTTATGCCGGGCGCATATTCAGGCCCCTCGCCCGCGAAAGCGGGCGAGGCCACCGCCAAAAGAGCCGCGGCCAGAAGAAAAAACAGCCCCGGTTTGATTTTCAGCCTCATGGTTTATTCCGCCCCTGTATACAGCCATGAAAACATCTCGGGCGCTTTTTCCTGATCGACGCGGAACAGCGCGAAAAACCCTTCCCGGCCGTTGTCGTAGACCGCCAGTTCGAGCAGCCCGTCGCCGTCGAGGTCGAAAAACCCGCCCTGAACATCATCGAGGCTTTGGGGAATCACGCTCGGGCCGTCCTCGTTTTCTTCCTCAAGCGGCCACGACCTGTCCCCAACCGTCAGTTTCCCTTTTATCCCGCCGTCCTTGTCCTTGTTCCACGAGACGGAAAATTTCTCGCCGGCGTATTCACACGAGTACGTCACGCCGTCCCCGGAGCTAACCCGGACGGTGGGACGGGGCGCCGCGTCCACGTCCCCGGCCACTCCCACGATCAACTCCGACCAGTCCGTTTCTATGTCCATGTCGGTTTCGACGGACAGCCCGGCCTCGCCGCTGGCCTCGCCTTCGTAGTAAAGACTGATTCCGGTCACTACGGCCTCGGCCTTACGCCCGTCCGCCCGGAAAAAAACCAGCTTCCCGCCTTTTTTGACGAACTCGTTTTCGCAGGGCAGCCCGCTGTCGGACGCCATGATTCTCTTCAAGAGTTTCTCGTCGGCATTGACTTCCATCATGCTCATTGTTTTGCCGTCAACCGTTACCTTCCCTGAACCGCTTATCCACTCGCCGCCGCTGAACGCGCCCGCAAGCTGGCCCGCGCACAGCACGGGCTTATACTCCGCCGCGCCCGCCCCTGCCGCGAAACCAGACAGAATTACTAATACCGCGGCGCATAATCCGATAAAATTTTTCATCACAGTATCACTCCTCAGTTTGTTTCAGTTCCCGGTCTCCCCGGCGAATGTCAGAGTAATTGAGCGCAAGTTTATCATGTATTCGTTCTTGTTGTCTTTGTCAGGCTCCATTTGAATTTCCGCCGCTCCCTCGCCGAGCGTTATCGTGCCGCTGTCGTCGGCAAACTCGGTGTAATTCGTCCAGCCGTCCCCCGTGACCGGGAAATCGACCGAAGCTGTTTCCGTCTCGGCCTCCGGAACGGTCACGGTTATGGTCTGGCCGTTTTCATTTTTGTAGGAGTATGCCATCGTCACGCCCGTGAGTTCGTATTCCAAATTCTCGAAAACTTCATCCTTCCGTTCGTCGGACATGTCGTTGAACCCCTTGTAGTGCTCACCGACAACAATAGCGATTCTTTTGTAGTCCTCCGCGCCGGCGGATAATTCGTTGTCGTTATCGGAATAGTTCAAACTCCAGAGTACGCTCATCGGCGTTTTGTCGCGGAATTTTCCACCCCCGCCCTCGAAATAGCCGTCGATGTACATCGTCACGTCGTGAAAGCCCGATATTTTTTTGTCGCTTTCATTGCGCAGGCCGATCTTCACGGAGATAACTTTCGTGTCCTTGCCCTGGTACTCTCTGACACCCTTTTCGGATTCGACTATGAACAGTTTTATCGGGCTTTCCGCCGTCAATACCGGAGCGTCATCCGTTTTATTCGCTTCGGCCTTTTCGAGCTTGAACAGCAGAAAGTCGCCGGCATCGGGGGATCGCATGACCATAACCGCGCCCGTATCGGAATTCGCCGCCGAAGGCTGCATACACGATTTCTCGTTCCAGTTGCCTTCTTCTCCATCCTCATCGGGAATTTCCCATCCATCGCTGCCGATAATGAAGCAATATCCATCGTCCCGCTTGATGAAAGCCCACGCGTCCGGCATGTCAGAACCTTCGGTACGCAGCCAGACTTCCTCGCCGGGTTGAAGTTCCCCTGACGTCTCCCCGTTCGCCGAAACCGGGCTGATATAATACTCCGTGCGCCAGGGGTTTCCCGAACTCTCGACTCTGAAGACTGTGAATCTCCCCGGGTTTAGTGGAGAGTTAT
>JAITAT010000069.1 GCA_031283975.1 Synergistaceae bacterium | reverse complement strand
ATTACGAGAACGCGCTTTGCCCCGTATCCTCTGGAGAGCGTTATCAACCTTTTTTCTGTCGCACTTCAATATCCCGGCGGCTCCCGATATTCCGCCGCCCTTGATATACGCGCGCAACACCGATTCCTCGAACGCGCTGAGACGCGACTTGAGCGCGCGAAGCTCGTCGCGCTTCTCCGCGATCTCCGTCACCTCCGCGTGCGCGGCTGAAGTTTTTCCGCCATCCGAGCGTCTCATACATTCATCCAGCGCTTCGTCGTCCATCGGATACTCGTGCCCGTTGTGCCTGAGATAAGAAATCATTCTGTTTCGCGCGCACACACGCACGTAACCGTCGAGGTTTCCGCGTTCCGGGTCATACGATTCGAGAGCGGAGATGGCCGCGAGTACACCCTCCTGAACGAGGTCGTCGGCCGTGAAACTGTTGCCATAAGCCAACTTGCGCGCCTCGCGCGCCAGGATGGGCATGAACGAATGGAGCCCCGAAAGCGGAGAGGACGCCATCTCTATCAATATATGCGCCTCACGAACGCGCGTATCAAGCCAGTCATCGAATCCGACGCGCGCGCCATGCCTTCCAGCACTTCCCTGTGATGCAATTTTTCGGGTTTCACGCCGGCGGCGTAATTCGCCACGCACGAGACGGCCGCCACCCTCATGCCCATGTGGTTGGCGACGATTACCTCCGGCACTGTGGACATGCCCGCCAGATCGCCTCCCATTACGCGCGCCATTCTTATCTCCGCCGGAGTTTCGTAGGACGGACCCGAAAACGCGGCATAGACTCCCCTGTGAAGCGTTATCTTCTCGTCCTTCGCGGCGGATTCCATCACGTCTATGTATTCGCGGTCATACGCGTAAGTCATGTCCGGAAACCTGGAGCCCCACTTATCGTTGTTCGGGCCTATCAGCGGATTGGTCCCCATGAAGTTTATGTGGTCGTAAATCGCAGCAAGATCCCCGGGCTTGTACCCCAGGTTGATGCCTCCCGACGCGTTGGTAGCTATCAACGACGTGACGCCGAGCTCGCCGAACACACGCACAGGAAATGTGACCTCATCCATGGAGTATCCCTCGTAGTAATGCGCCCTTCCCTGCATGACCACGATCGGAGCGCCCTCCAGCGTTCCGAAAACAAGGCGCCCGGCGTGCCCCACCGCTGTGGCCCTCGGCCAGTTGGGTATCTCCTCGTATGGTATGACGGTACTGCCCTGCACCGCCGAGGCGACGCCTCCCAACCCGGAACCCAGGATTATTCCTATCTTGGGCCTAATCGAATTTTTCTCGCCGATGGCAAAAAGAGCCTCCTTAATTTTTTCCGCGCCGATCATACCGATTCCCCCTTATGACTCGCTCAATTGTCCCGCTCCGTTGGCTCTGGGATGAAAATTGTCGTAGATGTTCCTCAACTCCGTGTCGATATGCGCGTATTTTTCGGTGGTGGCTATCGACGAATGTCCCAGCAGTTCCTGCAGTGTCCTCAGATCCATGCCGCGCCGCTGCAAATGAGTGGCGAACGAATGGCGCAGAACATGAGGATGCAGGCGCGTCCGCGATATCCCCGCCTTCGTTCCCCTTTTTTGGATTATATTCCATATATCCTGCCTGCTCATCCGTCTGCCGTTTTTCGACAGAAACAGAAAATCACCCGAATCCGCCGCCGAATGACCGCGCAATTTCGGGCGCGCGCATACGAGATACTTTTTAACCGAATCTTTCAGCGATCCCACGTAAGGGACGATACGTTCCTTGCGTCCCTTACCTTTGACGTATATGACGCCCCCGGTCTCGTCGATGTCGGACATTTTTACGGATATCAGTTCGCTCGCCCTCATCCCGCAGCCGTAGGCCATCTCGATCATGGTTCTGTCACGAACGGCAACGGCGTTATCTTCATTTTCGCAGCCTTCGATCAGGCGCTCTATTTCGCCTTCCGTCATGACCTGCGGAAGTATTTTCCGGCGCTTTGGACTCGGCAAGGTTTCGGACGACGCAACCCTTCCGTCGTACACCAGAAATTTCATAAACGACGCGAGCGCGGCCGCGCGCCTGTTCCTGGTGCCGGAGGACAGGCCCTCGGATTCAAGACGCAGCATATATCTCGATACCGAGGCCCCATCTATGGGATACAGGTCTCGTCCCGCGGCGGCGCAGAATCTGCGCCACGATTCGAGGTCATTCTCGTAAGCCTTGACTGTGTTCTGGCTGGCGTCGCGCTCGCAGCGCATGTATTCCAGAAAATCGCGTATTGCCGAGCCGGCCTCGTCACGTCCGCCGCCGTCTGTCATTCGGGTAAATCATTCCGATTTATCGTCAAATTTCTATGCAGCCACCAGTAGACGCCGAACAGGCTCTTGGCGTCCCTGATCCGCCCCGTCTCGGCAAGCTTTCGGGCATCTTCGCGGGACAGGAAACGGGAGACGATAAATTCGTCCTCGTCCTCCGGCAATTTGTCCCACGAAAGATCCGCTGCGTAATACATCTCCAGCACTTCGTCACAAAATCCCGGCGACGTGTAGAATTCGCTGATCTTCGTTATTTTTCCCGGCTTCCATCCCGTCTCCTCGCGAAGCTCCCTCTCGGCGGCCGCGGCGCAATCCTCGCCGCGTTCCACGATGCCCGCGGGAAGTTCCAGCACCACTTCACCCGCGGGATACCTGAATTGATTTACCATCAATATCTCCCCGCCGCTGTTTTCTGCGAGTATCACGACGGCGCGCCGGTGTTCCACAACTTCCCGCGTTCTCGTGCGCCCGTCGGGAAGTCTTATCTCATCCTTGCGGAGGCTCAAAATCCTCCCCTCGTATATCATTCTGCTACTGAGCCGCACTTCCGCCAGTTCGCGAAAATCGCGGCTTTCATCATCAGCTCCGTTCATTCCAAGCACTCCCTCACACGCATCCTGAGCCCGTTTTTCCACGCCGAAGCGGGCTGAGGTTTTTTGCCCTCCGGCTGCACCGTTATCAGTTCCACAAAACCGTCGGAAGACGCGACGCGCGGATTGCCGCCGCAAAGACACAGTTCCCCCGGCGACGCTCTGTCTTTCGCCGCTCCCTCCTCCGGGCGGGCAGACAACACCAAAAGCCTCTTACCTTTCAGCGTGGTCCACGCGCCGGGTCTTGGCGAAAGCGCCCGGACTCGGTCGGATACCGCGCGCGCCGTAGCGCTCCAGTCTATGCGTTCTTCTTCGGAAGATATCTTGGGCGCGTATGTCGCGAGAGCGTCATCCTGCGGCACGAAACTCCACTCCTCCACCGGCGTTTTCGAAACCAACCGGATAAACGCCTCGACCCCAAGCACAGCCGCGCGTTCGCGCACCGACCCGAAATCCTCGTATGGGCCGACGGCGAGTTTCTCCTGAAGCAGCACCGGACCTGAATCCATTCCACGCCCGAGTTTGAAAACAGAAACTCCTATCTCCGCGGCGCCGTCCATCAGCGCTCTCTGTATCGGAGCGGCTCCCCTGTAACAGGGAAGGCGGGATGGATGGATGTTGAGGCACCCTATGCGCCCTTTCGCGTTCAGCAGCGGCTCTTTGATGAATTGGCCGAAATCCACAACAAAAGCAAAATCAACGCGGGCGTTTTTATTCAGATCAAGTACAGCCTCGTCCGATGAAGCGTTCGCGGACTCCACAAGCGGTATACCGCTCCACGTTCCTCCGCCCGAGAACAATTCTCCAACGGGAGAACGAACCGGTGCGTTCCTTCCGCGGGACGCCATGGAAGGGGACGTAACCACCCAGGAAGGCATCCTCCACTCAGACAGCAGTTCAAGGCACCTCGCCGCGAAGACGCCAGTGCCGAAATAAGCGTATCGCAGTTCCCCGGCGATCAATCCGAACGCGCCTTCCTGCTCATCTTTTTCCTTATGAACGAGCGCTTCAACGGCGACATGTTATCTATAAAAAGCCTTCCGTTCAGGTGATCCGTCTCGTGCGCGTATACTCTCGCGAGAAAACCTTCGACGATCTCGTCGTGAT
>JAITAT010000012.1 GCA_031283975.1 Synergistaceae bacterium | reverse complement strand
GAAACGCCTCCATCCGTGATAGGACTTCTCTCCGGCATCCGTGAGAGAATTTCGAAGCAGCGAGGAGAACCATTCGGCATACTTATGCTGGAGGATTCGGAAAGCCAGATAGAGGCCGTATGCCATTCAAAGCAGTGGCACAAGGTAAAACCCTTGCTGACGGCTGGAGAACCGTATCTGGTGACCGGTTCGCTCAAGAGCGACGGAGATCTGTCGATGATCATCGATTCGATAGAACCCCTGGCGGAGGTCAGGGCGAAGCGCTCGCGGGCGATCAGGATAAAGATAGCGACGGACGGCCTGCCAGGTGATTTTTACGATTCGCTCAATTCGGAACTGAAAAAATTCCCAGGCAATATGACGGTTCTGCTGGATTTGAGGACGGAAGACGAGCAGGCTTTGCTCAGGATGAGATCCGTAAAGGTGTCTATGGAGCCCGTACTGGCGGAACGAATAAACAAACTTTCCGGCGGAAAGGCCTATGTGGTTCAATAGCATTGTGAAGGCTGGAGGGGATATACCGTGCGAAAAGTGAAGATAGTCTGTACCTTGGGGCCGGCTTGCGGCGAAATCGACAAGCTGAGGCAGCTTATAGACGCGGGGATGAATGTGGCGCGCTTTAATTTCAGCCACGGCGACTACGACGGACACGGCCGTATGCTCGAAATGGTGCGGAAGATCGAGCGCGACAGGGGCGCGCCCATAGCGGCGATCCTCGACACTAAAGGCCCCGAAATACGCACAGGTGTACTCGAAGGTCATCAAAACGTCGAACTCCGCGCCGACGAAACATTCTCGCTTCTCACTTACGAGTGTGAGGGCAATGCCGGCAGAGTGTCCGTCTCGTACGCGAATCTGCCCGGGGAAGTGAGGACAGGCCAGGACATCTTCATCGACGACGGTTCCATACACCTGAGAGTCGAGAGCGTGGGGCGGGATGAGATAATCTGCCGTATTCTCGTCGGAGGCAATCTGGGCGAACACAAGGGGGTCAACGTTCCCGGGGCGGAGTTGTCGGTGCCGACGCTCACAGAAAAAGACGTGCGCGATATAGAATGGGGCATGGATCACGATATGGACTATATTGCCGTCTCGTTCGTCAGGCGGCGCGAGGACATCATGCAGGTCAGGCGCGTCGTCGAAAACCACGGCGGAAGAAGCAAGAAAATAAACATAATGGCAAAGATAGAGACCATTCAGAGTGTTCAGAATATCGAAGAGATAATTCAGGTAGTGGACGCCGTCATGGTGGCGCGCGGCGACCTTGGCGTCGAAATGCCGACCGAGGAAGTCCCGATGGTTCAAAAGAAAATAATAGAACTCTGCCGGTTGAAGGGCAAGCCAGTGGTGGTGGCGACCCAGATGCTCGACTCCATGATACGCAACCCCCGCCCGACCAGAGCGGAGGCGAGCGACGTTGCGAATGCCGTTCTGGACGGCGCGGACGCCGTAATGCTCTCGGGAGAGACGGCGGGCGGCAAATATCCGCTCGAGGCCGTGCAGGTGATGAATCGCATAGTGTTGAGTACCGAAAGAGCGGATACGGGTCACCGCATGCTGCAAAGAGAGGAACCAAGCGCGTTCAACGTCCCCGACTCGGTGAGCCACGCCGCGATGCGAGTCGCCGAGGAGATGAGCGCATCCGCGGTTCTGTCGCTCACCAGAAGCGGAAGCACCGCGGCGATGGTCAGCAAGTACAGGCCGAAAGCTACAATAATCGCTTCGACCCCGCTTGTGTCCACATGGAGGGCGCTGTCACTCATGTGGGGAGTGACGCCCCTCCTGGCCGAGGAACACCCGTCGTCGGAGGACGCCGTGGACGCGGCGATTGAATCCATTCTGAAGATCGGCTTCGTGTCGAGGGGAGATACGGTGGTCGTGACCACCGGATTCCCGGTGTTCGTGTCGGGAACCACCAACATGGTGCTCGTTCAGACCGTCGGCAGAATATTGTTCAAATCTCCTTCGCTCATAAAGATCGAAACGGCCGGGTTCGTTTGCAACGCGGATACGGCATCGGAGGCCGTCGAAAAGATGCAACCGGGCAACGTCCTGGTACTCAGGAAAGCGAACTCGGATTATCTGCCCGCGATGCAAAAGGCCGTCGCTCTCATAACGGAGGAACATGGCATGACAAATTACGCGGCCATGACCGCGCTTCAGTTGGGCATACCGTGTATGTCCGGCGTCGAGGGCGCTATGGACAAACTCAAGGACGGAATGTTGATAACCGTGGACGGCGTCTACGGCGTGGTATATGAAGGGCGGATGAAAGTGAAATGATGCTCCCGGCATGCCCCTCCTAGGCGCTCACATATCCTCGGCGGGCGGCCTGCACAGGGCCGTCGAAAGGGCCTCGGCTCTGGGCTGCGAGGCAATGCAGATATTCACGCACAATCCGCTGCAGTGGCAGGGTAAAACGCCGTCGCCCGCCGGGATTGACGCGTTCAGGCGGACGCTTCTCGAGAGCGGAGTGAAGAAGGTCACGGCACACGCGTCATATCTGATAAATCTCGCGGGGGACGGTTACGTCCGAAACCACAGCATCGACGCCGTAATACGCGAGATTGAACTTTGCTATCAGCTCGGTATCGACAGCCTGGTGTTGCACCCCGGGTCGTCAAGGGGCGGCTCACGAGCGGGAGCATTGTCCAATCTGGCCGGCGCGCTCGAAAAAATCATCGACCGCACCATCGATAAAAATGTCGTCATACTGCTCGAAACGATGGCGGGGCAGGGCGATATCCTAGGTTCGTCGATCGACGAGTTCGAGACGGTGTTCGAGGCCATGTCGTGGAACAATCGCCTCGGGGTCTGTGCCGACGTCTGCCACGTATTCGGCGCCGGCGTTGACGTAAGAAGCGAGGAGGGGTATCTGCGGTTTGTATCCTCGCTCGACAGGCATTTCGGCCTCGGTCGCGTCGGGTGCTGGCATTTAAGCGACAACAAGGGGGCGCTGGGGAGCAACATCGATCGCCACGAACACATCGGGCAGGGCGCTATTGGAATAATTCCCTTCAGTATGTTAGTATCTGACGAGCGGTTCGCGGATACGCCCGCGATCCTCGAAACTCCGAAAGAGGGCGTCGGAGACGCGGGCAATTTGGCCCTGCTCCGCAAACTCAGGGGAGCGGAGCGGCAAGCGGCGGATACGCGCCGTAGCGGCGGGAGAGGGTAGTTTGTCGGCTTTTTTCAATTTCAGTTTGAGATGGCAGGATATCATCGATATTTTGATTGTGGCGTTCATATCGTACCGTGTGCTGTTATTTTTCGTGGACACGAGGGCGATGCAGTTGGTGCGAGGCCTGTTCGTCATAGTGCTGCTGGGCATAATGGCTCGCTCCATGGAGCTGAGAACCATAACGTGGCTTTTGAGCAGGTTGTTGAGCGCCGTAATTATAGCGATTCCGGTCGTCTTTCAGCCGGAACTCCGGCGTCTTTTGGAGGAGATAGGGCGCAGCGGTCTGATCTCCGGGCGGAAAAGTTTTGACGACATCGCCGATTCCTACTCCGAGGCGTTGACAAACGCCATATCGTATCTCCAGAAGCACAGGATAGGCGCGCTCATCATATTTCAGAGGGACACGGGCCTGAAGGAGATATGGCGGTCGGCGGTTCAAATTCGCGCCGAGATAACCCAAGAGCTGATGCTTTCGATCTTCTGGCCGAACAATCCGCTGCACGACGGGGCGGTCATAATAGACAGGCAGTCGATCATAGCGGCGGCCTGCTATCTTCCCCTGACGGACAACAACGACATATCACGATGGTACGGCACCAGGCACAGGGCCGCCGTCGGGGTGACGGAGGTCTCCGACGCGCAGGCGCTCGTCGTCTCCGAGGAACAGGGGCACGTGTCGCTCGCCGTCAGAGGCAGGCTCTCGAAGCCGCTCACCGAGGATCAGGTC
>JAITAT010000249.1 GCA_031283975.1 Synergistaceae bacterium | reverse complement strand
AAAACGCGGCGGAGGTCATACCTTGTTTTTGGGAAGGGGAGTTGATCGGCAGACTGGCGGTCGATTTGCCGGCCGATATGGCTGAGGAAGAACGAAAACCAGAACCGGCGGAACTGAACCCCCCGGAGAAAATCGCCCCGGTTTTGCCCGAAACTCCCCCAAAAACGGCGGCCGTAAAACCGAAAAGGGCGAAAAAGATCGCGCCGCCGGATCGCGCGCTTTTCGAGGAAGAGACGGAGAACGGCGAAGCGCCGGTGAAAACCGGGCGCGACGGAATGCCCGAGAACGCGGGCAATCTCGCCAGGCTGAATAAAAACGCTGCCCGCAAGGCGTATGGCGGCGCCGCCGCGCGAACGTCCGCCCCGAAAAATGGGAAAACATCCGGGGAATAGCGTGGGCGTCAAACTGATCGCCGGAGTACTCCATCCCTCGGATTCGCATGAGCTGCTCGAATGGGGCATGAGGCGTATGGCCGAAACCTTTGGGGATATCGAGAGAAAGAGTCCTCCCTATCCGTTTGCGTATACGGATTACTACAAGGATATATCGCCCAGCCTGACGAGGCGTTTTTTCACTTTCGCCGGACTCAGGCATCCGTTCGGGCTCGTTGTGTGGAAGAAGCTGGCGATATCCATAGAGGCCGAAAGCGCGCGGGGCAATACCGGGAGGAGAGTGAATATCGATCCCGGATACATCGACGGAGCGAGACTGATACTGGCGTCCACCAAGGACAATGCCCACAGGATTTACCTCTGGGACGATATATTTGCCGAGACGACCTTGTGTTACAGAAAATCGGGCTGGGAGAGTTTTTCATATACTTTCCCGGATTTCGCCGGCGGCGTGTACGACGACTTTTTGAACGCCGCCAGAGCCGACTGGAAACGCGATATCCGGGCGTTACGCCTCAGGAAGGATTGACAAAGTATGATAGACAAGTATTGCACGGAGGAAATGAGCCGAATCTGGTCCGACGAAAACAAGTTCGCCAGGTGGCTGGACGTTGAGCTGGCTGTCTGCCGCGCGTGGGCGGAGGACGGCGTTATTCCGGCGGAGAGCCTCGACGAGATAATCGAACGCGCGTCCTTCGATGTGAGGCGGATAGCCGAGATAGAGGCGGAGACGCAGCACGACGTCATTGCTTTCGTCAGCAGCGTCGCCGAGAACATCGGCCCGTCCGGAAGGTTCGTCCATCTCGGTCTGACGAGCAGCGACGTCATAGATACCGCCGCTTCGCTGCTGCTGTCGGACGCGCTCGATGTTCTCATCGGCGCGGCCGGGTGTCTTTATGAATCGCTGGCCCGTGTCGCGTGGAAATACAGGCACACTCCCTGCGCGGGCCGTTCTCACGGAATACACGCGGAGCCCACGACCTTCGGGCTGAAATTTCTGGGCTTTGTCTCCGAGGTGGGCCGCGACATCGAACGGATGAAACTGGCCAGAAACGAAATAAGAGTCTGCAAGCTCTCGGGGGCGGTGGGGACATACGCGAATTGCCCGCCGCGTATAGAGGAGCGCGTCGCCGCTGTACTGGGGCTCGAACCAGACCCAGTCTCCACTCAGATAATTCAGCGCGACCGTCACGCGCGTGTTACCGGCGCGATCGCGGTTTATGGCGCCGGGCTCGAACGTCTTGCCCTCGAAATCCGTCATCTTCAGAGGACGGAGGTATTGGAGGCGAGCGAACCGTTCGGGAAAAAGCAGAAGGGGTCGTCCGCCATGCCTCACAAAAAAAATCCGATACTGTCCGAACGTGTATGCGGTCTCTCCAGGCTGCTGAGGGCGTACGCTTCGAGCGCCCTCGAGAACATAGCGCTCTGGCACGAGCGCGATATAAGTCACTCGTCGGTCGAGAGGGTAATTTGGGGAGATTCGTTCAATCTGGCTCATTATATGACCAATATAATGAAAAAAATCGTCGACGGGCTGGTCGTGAATCAGGATATGATCAGACGCAACCTCGATATGACGAAGGGCCTGCTTTTCAGCGGCAGAGCGCTGCTGGAACTGGTGGCGAAGGGCATGTCCAGGGAGGAGGCGTACGCCGTGGTGCAGGAAAACGCGATGCGATGCTGGGATGGAGTGCAATCCGGCGGAGGTATCTCTATGGCGGAACTTCTCGACGGAGACGCGCGGTTGTCGAAGTTGAAGGAGGAGGATCCCGACGGCGTCAAAAAAATATTCGATCTCGATTTCTACATGAAATACGTGGACGATATCTTCGCGCGGTTTCCGATATTCGGCGGCGAGGATTTTTCGCAGCCGGATTAGCTTGCGGCTGGAATGCCTATTGACTCGCGATATCGCTGCGATTAAGATTGACATGAAACAGTATTATATATACGAGGTGATGAAAGTGAGCGAAGAAGCTAAAGAAAGCGGAGTGAAGGTCTTTTTCACCAGCAGTTGTCCGTGGTGCGTCAAAGCCAAGGATTATTTATCATCCCTCAACGTCGCGTTCGAGGCGATAGACGTCGGAGTCGACAGAGAGGCCGCGAAGGAAGTGGTTCAGAAAACGCGCCAGCGCGGCGTGCCGGTGATAAAAATAGGGGAGCGCTACGTTGTGGGTTTCAATCAGGAAGCCATCAAATCGGCGCTCAAAGAAGAAGCTCTCGTATAATTCATTTGTCCGCGCAGCATCGATAGGCGCCGCAAGGGATTTTATGGGCCGGATTGAGCCGTGGGGATTGGTTGGCGTATCCTCGCGGCTTTTTTGAAATGATCATATCTGAACTCGCGAAGGAGCAGTGATATCTATGAAGGGTATTCATGCGGTGATGGGAATGAACTTCCACGCTTTTCACGGGGTTTTGGAGGTTGAGAGGGAACTGGGGCAGGTGTTCTCCGTGGATGCCATAGTCGAATTCGATATGACGCCGGGCGACGATTCTCCCAGAACCGAGCCGGCGGTAAAAGACGCGGATGTGTACGAAACTACAAGGAACGTGATGATGGAGACGAAATACAGGTCGATTGTCAGTCTCGCCGGTAAGATAGCGCGCAATCTGCTCGCCGAATGCTCGAAGGCCTCTAATGTCACGATATCCATAAAGAGGAAACAGCTATTCGTCTCCGGCAGCGTCGATTACGCTGTGGCCGAGGTCTCCTGCGGCCGCAAGGACTTCGAAGCGGACGCGAAAGGATAGGCGCGGGCATGGGCGAACTCTCCATAAGTTTTTCGTTCGGATGCGCTTCCGGCAGGGAACGGGGTTTCGAGAACCGTTTGGAAGCGTTGGAGGAACCTTGCGCCGAAGCCGTATCCTGGATTGAAAAGGGCGCGCGCGCGGAGGAAACGGGTTTTGGCTGGTACAACCTGCCCGGGCGTGACCTGTCCGATGTTATCGAAGCGGCGGAGTGGCTGTCGGGCTATGATTCCGTGATACACGCCGGTATAGGCGGATCGGCGCTCGGGAACCTGATGTTGCATCAGGCGCTGCTGCCGATGTATTTCAACGAGAGGGATTCGGGGGGGCCGAAATTTTATCTGGCTGACAACCCGGATCCCGAAAAGACGTCCGCGATATGGGAGAGGGTTCGCGGCTCGAAGACGGCTCTGATAGGGGTCAGCAAATCGGGCGCGACCGCCGAGACGATGTCTCAGTTTCTCTGGTTCCGTTCGAAGATGGAGGAGACCGGAGGCGATGTGGACGGCGATATCCTGGTCATCACCGATCCGCGGAGCGGGGTTTTCCGCTCATACGCCAACACCAAAGGATGCCGGTCGCTTGAGATACCGCCATCCGTCGGGGGCAGGTTTTCTGTTCTGTCGGCATGCGGGCTGGTCACTGCCGCCGCTCTGGGCGGCGACATAAAAAGCGTGGCCGCCGGAGCGTCAGAGATGAAAAATACGCTCGCCGGTCTCGGCGGCATCGGCGAAAACCCGGCCCTGCGGCTCGCCGCCGCTAGCTATATTCACTCGATTTCGGGGCGTCCCATGACCGTTCTGATGCCGTACTCCAACAGGCTTGAAACCTTCGCGGAGTGGTTTGCCCAGTTGTGGGGTGAGAGCGTCGGCAAAGACGGAGTTGGCTCCACTCCGGTGCGTGCGCTAGGCGCCATAGATCAGCATTCGCAGGTTCAGCTCTATACGGCTGGCCCCGACGACAAGCTCTATACCATAATAAACGTGGTAAACCGCGCCGGCGAGATAGAGCTTCCGAAAATCGCGGACGAATCGCTCTCAAGCCTGTCTTATCTCTCCGGGAGGAAATTGGGGGAAATGCTGGGCTACGAGGCGGCCAGCACCGCATCCGCGCTCGTCAAGGCCAATCGCCCGGTGGTGTGGATAGAAGTCGGGCGTTTGGACGCAAAGGCGCTGGGCGGGCTGATATTTTTTTATGAATATATGACGGCGGTAACGGGAAGGCTGATGAGGATAAACCCGTTTGACCAGCCCGGTGTGGAACAGGGCAAACGCTACACATACGGCATGATGGGCCGGGACGCTTACAAAGCCGACGCGAAAGAAGCGGTCGAGCTTTTCGGCCGGGTAAAAAAGGACTCCGTCCGGGTCTGACGTAAACCCGAAACCGGATCCGCGCCGCGGGGAGACGAGCGTCACCTCGCGGCGCAGCTCACTATTCCGATGTTCTGTTCACCGTTCAAGTAGACCGAGAAGTTTCCACGATACAGCCTTATAGCCTTGTGGTTGCCGTATTCGAACACGTTGCGGGCAAACCAGCCCTCGTTGTATACGTTGTCCTTGTCTCCCTGGAATACCGGCATGTAGTAAACGTTGTCGGTTTCGAGATCGGAGAAAAAATGAGTCCCGTAAGACAGTTCCGGCATGTGCCCAGTCTTTGGAATGCCCACCTCGACTATGCAGGCGACGTTCGTTATCTCGTCGTATCTGACCGGCACGCCGAGTTCCGGATTGCTCGACCCGACCCGCCCGGGCGCGACAAGGATGTATTTCTCCGGGGAGAGCGCTCTGTTCATATCGCCGAGCGCGCGGGCGACGCTCTGAAAGTCCGGGCAGGACGAGTATATTTCCGGGTCCACCAGAACCATGTATTTGATCGAGCCGCGACTTCCGTCCGTTACCATTCTGTCGGCTTTCAGTATGATCTCGCATTCGTCGAAAGCCGGCGGTTCCGCGGAGTCACCGCATTCCTTTATCCAGAGCGGACGCGCCTGCAGCAGTTCGAGCATATTTTCGAGAGGTTCGTAGGCGAACTCTATGTCGGCGTAGGCGCCCATTTTTTCCTGGAGCAGAGGCAGCAACCCGGACATGGTTTTGAAAAAGGCCGCGTGGGCTTTGGGAAACGGTTCGAACGGCATGCATATCTTCCCTTCCGCCGGGGAAAAAATGCTCATCCTGTCGAGAGGACAGAAGTAGCCCTGATTTTCGTCGTATATGTACAGGCTGGCGTAGGTGGAAAAATCGGGGTGCCATCTGAACGCGTCGCGCCAGACTTCTTTGATGTCGATGGTGGTCAGTTCTCCGGTCGTCCGGTCGATTACGTGAAAATGTTCCTGGGAGTGTTTCATTATTTTGTAGGCGCTCGATCCCTCCGGTCGGAGGTATGGGTTGGTGAGAGAGTAGGTTCTGGCGTAACCTCGTTTCGTACTCATGGTGCCGAGCCCGAACACCATTCGTATCAGCCCGTCCTCCCGTTTGATT
>JAITAT010000247.1 GCA_031283975.1 Synergistaceae bacterium | reverse complement strand
CTGAGTCGGCATTGAAAGCGCTATCTCGTCTGCGGCGCTGATGTCGCGCGCCATTTGACAGCGCGCCGGCGATAAACTTATAATTTCCATCATGAAAAAGAACATGTTGAGTCTCGTGTGCGCCGTTATGTTGTTGTTTTACCCGCCAGCCGTTTTCCGGGCGTCGGGGTTTGACATCTTCGCTTACGACGGGCCTAAGATGAAAGACCTCTATTACGTCATAATCCGCGACATGGACGCCGCGCTGCTCGCCATGTCGGCGGGCAGGCTCGACGTGCTGTCCGACATATACCGCTCCGTGGATGTGGAGCGCCTGTCGGAAGCGGGCGGGGTGAGTCTGTCAATGGCGGCCTCGTTTCACGGTTTTTTCATCACTTTCAACACCCGCGAATTTCCTTGGAATATGACCGAACTGCGCCAGGCCGCCTCGCAGGTGATAGAGCGCGGAAAGTGGGTCCGCGACCTGTTTTCCGGCTACTGCGAGCCCATGCGGGGTTTTCTGCCCATGATATCTCCGTTTCACGAACCCGGCGTCACGTCGTTCCCGCGGGGCGCGTCGCCGGCGCGTCAGCGGCTCGCGGACGCCGGTTGGACGTGGAACGGCTCGGGATGGCTTGTGGCCCCTGACGGACGCGAAGTCGCGCCGGTCAAGATACTCTGCCCCCCGTCGTCCGTGGCGGCGACGACCACCGAGATAGCGACGCTGGCGGCCGAAGCGCTGCGATCGATAGGCGTTCCGGCCGAGGCGGAACCGATGGACTTTCAGACCATGCTCGCCAGGGTCGACGCGCACGATTTCGACGTCTGCACAAACGCGTGGACCATGTCGCGGGACCCGGACGTGCTGTATTCCTTTTATCATTCGTCCATGGACGTATCCGGCGGGTACAACATCAGCGGCATATCCGATCCGGAACTCGACAAAATTCTCTCGGAACTGCGTTACGCGCCCGACGAGGCCGCCGCGCGGGACGCGGCCTCGCGCGCGCAAAAGCTGCTGTCGGAACTGATGCCGGTGATACCGCTCTACAGCCGGTATTCCATCTCCGCCATGCGCGGCGGCTGGAACGGCGTCTTTACCACCGACAACTCCACGTCCGACAATCTGCTCACGCTGCTTTCCATGAGCCCGGCGGACGGGACGGAACGCCCCATATACTGGAACATAGCGGAGGAGATAAGGACGCTCAATCCGCTGGTGTCATCGACCGCGTACGACTGGACCGTACTCGGAACCGTTTACGACACGCTGATTTCGACCGACCCGTACACTTTCGAGGACATGCCGTGGCTCGCGGAGAAATGGAGCATAGAATCGGACGAACGCGGCTCCGTATTGTCGTTCACCCTGCGCGACGGGCTCAAATGGCAGGACGGGCGGCCTCTTTCCGTGGAGGACGTCGCTTTTTCGATCCGGTACATAAAGGACAACAATATCCCCAGGTTTTTCGATTCGGTCAAAGACGTCGAATCCATAGAAGTCGACGGCGCGTCCCGCACCATCCGCGTCACTATGGGCACCGTCAGCTATTGGCACCTGCACAACATCGGCGGGGGCGTGCTGATTCTGCCGAAACACATACTGGAAAACGTCGCCGACTGGCGCGCGTGGCAGCCGACGAACCGCCGGCACACGGCGCTCGACGGCGCCTCAATGACCGAACTCGTGGGGAGCGGGCCTTTTATATTCCGCGAATCTCGGACAGGAGAGTATGTTCACATGACGCGCAACGAAAATTATTTCCTCTTTAAAGGCGGTAAAGAGTGATGAAAGCTTTCCTCAAACGCGCGGGATCCTCCGTCGTTGTCCTCGCGGTGGTGCTGGCGCTGAATTTTTTTCTGTTCAGGATAATGCCGGGCGACCCTCTACTTGCCATCGCCGACCCCAGATTTTCGCCGGAGGCCAAAGCGCGGCTCGCCGTTCAGTGGGGGCTGGACAGACCGCTGCCCGAACAGTTCGCGGTTTACGTCAAAGAGATGCTGTCGTTCCGCTTCGGCCTGTCGATGATGACCAGCGCCCCGGTCTGGGACGAACTCAAAAACCGTCTGCCCAACACCGTGGCGCTTCTTCTTCCGGCGTTGATACTGTCCACGGCGCTGGGCCTGTGGGGAGGCATGACCGCCGCGCTGAAACGGGGGTCTATCGTCGAACGGATCGTCCTGACGTGCGGAGCGGTGTCATTCTCGTTTCCCTCGTTCTTCGTCCAGATTCTGCTTCTGATGTGCTTCGCGTACGCGTTTCCGCTGTTCCCCCTGAGCGGGAGCGCGTCGATACCGCCGCCGGAGGGGATAAAGTCCGTATTCGACTATCTGTGGCACCTGGCGCTTCCCGTCTTTTCGCTCACCATACTGGGCTTCGGAGGGTTTGCCCTTTACATCCGCAACATGATGGTAAAGGCGCTCGGCGAGGACTACGTCCTCATGGCCCGCGCGCGAGGCCTGCCGCGCGGGCGCGTTGTGTGGAATCACGCGTTCCGCGGCATACTTCCGCCCGTGCTGACCATAATCCTCATGTCGCTGCCGGGCGTGGTGAGCGGGGCCGTGATAACCGAAACAGTATTCTCGATGAACGGAGTCGGCAGGTTTTTGCTGGAAGCGACCAACTCCCACGACTATCCCGCGGCCGGCGCCGCGTTCTTCCTGCTGGCCCTGCTCACCGTCGGATGCAACATACTGACAGATATCTGCTATGTGCTGGCGGATCCGCGCGTGAGGCGCGAGGGTGCTCATGAATAGGCTTTCGCGCGGTTTCAGCGCGATATGTCTCGCGGCTTTCGTCCTGCTCGCCGTTACGGGACCGGGGCTGTTCGGCCTGCCGGACGGGGAACAAGCCCCTCCGTACTCCGTGCCGGGCTGGATGGACAGGAAAATAGCGCGGACCATTCTTCTGTCCTCGGATTCCGGCGCTCTGTCGTGGAACTACAAACCGCCACGGCGCGTGTCCGTAACCGGCGAATTGAATTACGGCTCGATAAATTGGAGTACTCCCGAACGGACGTTCGTCCTGACGGACTCGCCGGGAGAAGTGGACCTCGACGCCCGCGACGTGCCATTCAAACGGGCGCTCGGGATGGATCCGTTCGCCGACTTGCCGAAAGCGCTCTTCCCGTCCGGGGGTGAATACAGGCTGTGGATAGACGGAGAGGGCGAAGCCGTGATGAAGATCGAGGGAGGGCGGTGGGGACTCCTCGGCACGGATCACCGGGGGAGGGACGTCGCGGCCCTGTTCGTCCGAGGTATCCGCGTCTCGCTGATAATAGGCTTCAGCGCGACGCTTATCGCCGCCGTGCTGGGCGTGTCGCTCGGGCTGCTGTCCGGTTACGCGGGAGGGCTAACCGACTCCCTGATAATGCGCGCGGTGGACGTCCTTTTGTCGATACCGACCCTGCCCGTTCTCATGGTGCTGGCCGGAGTGTGGGGCAAGGGGCTGTGGAACCTGGTCATAGTGCTGTCGATTTTTTCGTGGATGGGCACGGCGCGAACCGTGCGCGCGATGACGCTCTCCCTGCGGGACGCGCCGTGGGTGGAGGGCTTGCGCGCGCTGGGGGCGAAAAGGGGCTACATAATATTCCGCCACCTCCTGCCGGAAGTGCTGCCGCTTCTTCTCGCGAACGTCGCCCTCGGAGTGCCGGGAACGATCCTCGCCGAGGCCGGCATGTCGTTCCTGGGGCTGTCGGACCCGCGGCTTCCGTCATGGGGGCGTATGCTGCACGAGGCGCACACATACGGCGCTTTCACGAGCGGCGCGTGGTGGACGATACTGCCGCCTGGCATCGGCATCGCGGTGATATGCCTGATTTTCATGGATTTGGGACGAAAACTCGAAGAACGGGCCGACCCCCGCCTCGTGGCGAAAGTTGGGGCCGAGGCTCTGAAGGAGGCTGCCGAATGAACGCCCCTGAAAAAACATCCCTCGAAATTATCGGCCTGTCGGTGACATACGCCGGGCACGGCACGCACAGGAGAAGCGTCCGTGCCGTCAGGGACTGCTCGTTCTCCGTATCGCGGGGGGAGACGGTGGGTCTGGTCGGAGAGTCAGGCAGCGGCAAATCGAGCGTCCTGATGTCCATACCTCGCCTGCTGCCGGAGAGCGCGTCCGTCACGGGGAAAATTTTCTGCCGCGGAGTAGAGATATCGTCGTTGAGCGAGGCCGAAATGAACCGGTGGCGCTGGCGGAAAATAGCTATCGTTCCGCAGGGCGCCATGAACTCGTTCACTCCGCATCTCACCATAGGGCGGCATATCACGGAGGTGCTGGAACATCACTTCAAAATGCCTAGACACGAGAGCGAGGCGAGAGCCGCCGAACTCGTCAAAACAGCCGGCCTGAACGAAAACGCCGTCTCGCGCTACCCGCACGAGATGTCCGGCGGGGAGAAGCAGCGCGCGGCGCTTGCCGCGGCGATAGCGTGCGAGCCAGATTTTCTGCTCGCCGACGAGCCGACTACCGCGCTCGACGTGATAACGCAAAAAGAAGTGCTGGAAACCATAACGTCGCTGACGCGCGATCGCGGCATGGGAGTCCTGCTCGTGACGCACGATTTGCCGCTCGCCTCCGGCTCATGCGATTCGCTGCTGGTGATGAGGGACGGCGAGATAGTCGAAAGAGGTCCCGCGCGAGAAGTCACGTCGCGCCCCAAAGAACCCTACACACGAATGCTGACGGACGCCGTCAGGGATATGGAAAAACCGCGATGAGCGGCGATTGGGCGGTCCTGGAAGCGAACGGTCTCGGCGTGCGTTACAGAGGACGGTATCGTATGCTCAAAGGCCGGAGCGAGGAAACGCGCGCTCTGCACATGGTGTCCTTCTCAGTCCGGCGCGGCGATACGCTCGCCGTCGTGGGCGAATCCGGCAGCGGCAAGACGACTCTGCTGCGCTGCGTCCTGGGGCTGATAACTCCCACGAGCGGCGGCGTCGAATTGTGGGGAAAACCGGTGTCCGGGATGACCGCCTCCGAGAGGACGGCGGCGCGCCGCAGGTGCGGCTATGTGCCACAGGACCCTTACGGCTCGTTGCCGCATACAATGACCGTCATGCAGGCCGTGACGGAACCCTGGGACATCGCCCGTCAGGGCGAGGGCGGGGAAACGGGCGTCCGGCGGGCCAGAGAACTGCTGTCGGAGCTGAAACTGCCCGAGGAACTGTGGAGCGCGCATGTGAGGTATTCCCTGTCCGGCGGGCAGCGTCAGCGGGTTGCCATAGCCCGCTCACTCATACTTGATCCTGAAATCCTGCTGTGCGACGAACCCACCGCCATGCAGGACGTATCGACCCGAGGCGAGGTGCTCGACGTGCTGCTAAAACGCGCCGCGTCGGGTATGTCGTTGATAATCGTAACTCACGACCTTCTGCTCGCCCGCCGCGCGGCGCGGCGCGGACTAGTGCTCTATAGGGGGGAAATGGTCGACGAAGGCTACCCGGCCGATCTGCTGGAGCGCCCGTCGCACGAATACACGCGGGCGCTCGCGGCCGCGCTGCCAAGGCTGTGAACAAAATCCACACAAAGCTCTCATCTGGCGGATTTTGGGAAGAAGAACTGCCCATGACAGTGGGGGAGGCCGTGATACAATCCAATTTTGTGCACAACGTATGAATTAAGGAATATGAAATCAGTAGCAGATATTTGAGAAGGGATAGGGATTGACGTTGAAAAAGAACAGATTGGTTGCCCCCGTGCTTAAATGGGTTGGCGGCAAGCGTCAGTTACTTGATATTCTTGTGCCATTGCTTCCCAATAGGGTTACCTCGTACTGTGAACCATTTGTTGGCGGGGGCGCCTTGCTATTTGAATTACAACCTAAAACAGCCTATGTGAACGATATAAATGACGAGTTAATCCGTGTTTATGATATTATAAAACGCGATGTTGAGTCCCTCATTAC
>JAITAT010000211.1 GCA_031283975.1 Synergistaceae bacterium | reverse complement strand
GCTGCTGTTCGCCTGTTTCGGTGATTCCGGCCTAATGCCCACGACAATGAGTTTCCTCGCCTCGTCGCGCATTACCCGCGCATCTTTGAGACTGACTGCGGGATATTCTCCAAGCGTCAGAGTGTTTTCTTTCTGCTTGATCCAATATCGAACTCTCCAAATTTTTTTGCCGGAGGGCCGGACATCGAGAAAAAGCCCGTCAGAATCTTTCAACTTGAATGCTTTCCCATCAGGTTTAACATTTCTGACCGTAACGTCGTTCAGAGCCATTTTGCACCTCCACCGGGTAAGATATTTTCCTGAAAATTTTACACGGTATCTTACCCGGTGTCTATATTCGTGTACATGGCTTTAAGTCACTCCAGAACCCAATAAAAAATCGCTGAGTCCTTGGTTTTACTGGATTCAGCGATTTTATCACTTGACTTGAATTTAATTCTGGAGGCGGCACCCGGATTCGAACCGGGGGTAAAGGATTTGCAGTCCTCTGCCTTACCGCTTGGCTATGCCGCCATTTGATTAATATATTGTATATTACCAGATTGACGATGTTTCGGTCAATATAAATTTTTACAGGTAAATTTTTGCAGGGCTTTGCCGGCGCACTTGAGTAAAAGTTGAATTGCCTGTAAAATTAGACAGTTGCGGGCTGAAATTTTCGGATTATGGATTTATGTATTCCACGGATCGCGGCCGGCATGTACCTTGACAAATGATATGGATGAGGTGATAGAGAACATGAATCTTATGATCGGAATTTGTTCAGTAATAGCGGGTCTTGTCGGCGGGATAGTCGTCTACAGGGCCTTGCAGGGAAAAAGAGAGGAAGGCGCGGTTTCCAAAGCCGAAAAACTGCTGCAGGAAGCGGCGGACAAAGCTGAAAAAGCCAGAAAAGAGCTTATGGCGGAAACTCGCGACGAAATTCATCGCCTCCGTCAGGAAGTTGACAAAGAGACGAGAGAACGCAAAACAGAACTTCAGCGTACCGAACGTAAACTTGAACAGAAGGAGGAAAATCTCGACAGAAAACTGGAGAACGTAGCAAAACGCGAGGAAGAATACAAACAGAAACTGGAAGAAGTGAAGCAAAAGACCGAGGCTCTCTCCCAAAGAGAAGGCCAGCTTGTTGACAGGCTTGAAGAAATATCTCAGATGTCCCGCGACGAAGCGAAACAACTCCTGCTGCGCGAGGTCGAATCGGAAGCCAATCATATTATAGGACTCAGACTCAAGGAGATGGAAGAGCGCGCCCGTCGCGACGCGGACAGAAAGGCGCAGGAGATAATCGCCGTAGCGGTTCAGCGCTGCAGCGTCGATTTCACTTCCGAGATTGCGGTGAGCGTCGTGCAGATACCCTCCGATGAAATGAAGGGCCGTATAATCGGCAGAGAGGGCAGGAATATCAGGACTTTTGAAACGCTGACAGGTGTTGACCTCATTGTGGACGATACTCCGGAAGCCGTCACACTGAGCTGTTTCGATCCTATACGCCGGGAAGTGGCTCGTCTGTCGCTGGAGCGTCTGATACAGGATGGCAGGATACATCCGGCGCGCATAGAGGAAATAATAGACAAAGCGCGGCGAGACGTGGATATCCAGGTGATGGAGTCCGGGGAGGAAGCTCTCCTGGAAACCGGCATCAAACACATACATCCGGAACTCGCGAAGCTGATAGGGCAATTGCGGTTCAGGGCAAGCTACGGTCAAAATGCACTGCATCACAGCCTTGAAGTCGCACACTTGTGCGGGCTTTTCGCGGCCGAACTCGGCCTCGACGAGGGGACCGCGAAAAGAGCCGGGCTGCTTCACGATATAGGCAAAGCCGTCGACCATCAAGTGGAGGGGCCGCACGCGGTTATCGGCGCTGATTTGGCCAAGCGCTATAACGAGTCCGCCGAAATAATCAACGCGATCGCCTCACATCACGAGGATGAGGAGCCGCAGTCACTGTACGCGCTTCTGGTAGCCGCGGCCGACGCCGCCAGCGCGTCGCGTCCGGGCGCTCGCAGGGAAAGCCTCGACGCGTATGTAAAACGGCTGGAAAAATTGGAAGAAATCGCGAACTCGTTCAACGGAGTGAACAAGGCATTCGCCATACAAGCGGGACGTGAGGTTCGGGTAGCGGTGTCCCCGGAAACGACCGACGAAGGCGAAATGCAGAAACTGGCCTATGATATCGCGCGTAAGATAGAGTCCGAAATGAAATATCCCGGACAGATAAAGGTCACTCTCATAAGGGAGACGAGAGCGATCGAATACGCGAAGTGACGGCCATGCGAATACTTTTTGCGGGCGATATATGCGGAAGACCCGGCAGGGGAGCTCTGAGAGAAAACCTGCCCGCGCTTCGCCAAAAATTCGGTCCGTTCGATTTCACGATCGTCAATTGTGAAAACGCCGCGTCGGGTTTCGGCATGACCGAAAAACTGATGGACGAAATCTTCGCGCTTGGCGTTGACGTTATGACGTCCGGCAATCATATCTGGGATAAAAGGGAATTTATTCCCGTTCTGAATCGAGAGAACAGAGTTCTGCGGCCGGCAAATTACCCTTTCGGGGCGGCGGGAACCGGGTACGGGGTGTTCGTAAAACACGGCTGTGCGGTTGGCGTCGTAAATTTGCAGGGAAGGGCGTTCATGTCGCCGGTCGATTGCCCGTTCAGAACCGCGGACGCGGTTCTCGAGGAAATGAAGGCTACGGTGATCTTCGTGGATTTTCACGCCGAGGCGACGGCCGAAAAGATAGCGCTCGGGAAGTATCTCGACGGACGGGTCTCGGTATTTGCCGGCACACATACTCACGTTCAGACCGCGGACGCGTCGATACTTCCCGGAGGTACGGCGTACATAACCGACGCCGGCATGACCGGAGGACACGGGGGCGTCATCGGTAACAGTTATGAATCAGTGCTGCCGAAATTTTTATACGGCATGCCGTGCAAATTCGAAATAGAGACAAACATACCGCTGATGCAGGGGATAATCGCCGATATTGATGACGAAACGGGCCGGGCTTTCGATATTCGGAGGTTCAGCGTCGGGATTGAACAGTGACGCCGGTTCGATATTCACGGAGGGATATGTTTGCCAAACGGTGAGAATATATCATCAAAATTGCCAGAGACAACTCGATGACCTTAAATTACAATCCTCCACTGACGCGCCGAAACGGTACGCCTCTGGAGGGTTTATTTTATGCGCGCGCCGCTAAAACCGCTCCGGAACGAAGCTAATTTAAACAAATATGCGGGGGATCAAACAACGTTTTCAAGTTGAAGTATAATCATCGGCAAACAGTTCACTTGAATGCTATGAGGTCGATATGTTTCGCAGGATACATCAGGAAAGAGGGTAGGGGATGGCTGGTGCAGACTAGTGCAATGATATTTATAATTCGTCCGTCGCCGCCGAAAACTGCCCAAAGGGCGAGTGGTATGGGGAATCCGCGGCATTCCATGAAACGCGGAAAATTTCTTCGCGCCCTCTTTCCGTTGATGACAGCGTTCTTTTTCATCGCATGCGGCCCCGGTTTTTTCAGATCCGACGCGGCCGCCGCGGCACGTAACGCTCCACAAAGGCTCGGCGGCGAACAGAGGGAATTCGCGTCGTTTGTCGACGGTTTTCTCTCCGGGGTTCAGAAGGAGAGGGGAGCGCCGGGAATGGTTTTAACCGCGGTCCGCGACGGAGAGATCCTGTACCTGAAAGGCTATGGAGTCGCGGACAAAGAGAGCGGCGCTCCGGTCGATCCGGAGCGAACCATGTTCAGGGTCGGCTCCATCTCCCAACCGATAACGGCGGCGGCTGTGATGCAACTGTCGGAACGCGGCCGCATAAACCTGGACGAGGACGTCAACGTCTATCTGAGACGATGGAAAATTCCGAATACTTTCGAGCGCCCGATAACACCGAGACAACTGCTGACCCATACCGCCGGATTCGACTTCAAAGAACTGGAAATCGCGGCTCCGACGTCGGCGGATGAGAGAAATTACGCTTCCTTTCTGCAAAAGAAGATGCCGCCGCGTTTTGCGGAACCGGGCGTGTATTACTGTTTCTCCGGCATGGGTTATTCCATTTTGGGATCGATAGTGGAACGTTATTCCAGGCTGGATTTCGGCGCGTCCATCAAGAAAAATGTCTTTCAGCCGTTGGAAATGAACAGCAGTGCATTCATGCCGAACGACGAGGAAATGAAAAACCTGGCGGCCGGGTATGAGAGTAACGGAACGAAAGTCCCGTATGAATACCGCTACGATATGCCCGCAACCGGGATGAGTTCGACGGCCTCCGATATGAGCCGCTTTATGATAGCGGCCCTTTCGGGCGGGGCGCTGAGAAGAAGCCGCGTACTCGGGGAAACTCACGCTAAAAGCATGCTGAGGCGTCATTTTTCACCGCACCCCGACATCAACGGCATAGGAATAGGGTATATAGAAAAACGGGTCGAGGGGCTTAGGACCCTGCAGCAATACGGAAATATCCCGGGGTATTCGGCATTCCTCATGCTGATACCGGAAAAAAATTTCGGCTTGTTCATTGCCGCGAACTCATCAGCGGTAAATTTCAGCGACGAGTTGGCTTCATCCGTGGTGAAGAGATTTTTCCCCGTCTCGGAAGACAGAAAATCCCCGAATAGCAGCGCGAACATCGCCGTCTATCCCGACATACAAGGCTATTACAGGCTCAATAACGTTCCGAAAAAAACCGCGGCGAAAGTGGCCGGCATTGCACGCGATCAGATATCCATTTCATTGGAGGATGCCTTTGTCGTCGCGCGTCATACGATTGGTGACGTCCCCCCAACCCGATGGCTGCCTACTGATGTTTCCGGCGATATTTTCAGGATGGTAGGGACCGACGGGTTTTTCACGGATGAATACATGTTTTTTCAGCGCGACGAACTGGGAGCGGTTTCCAACCTGATAATCGGCGGGGCCGGCAACACCTGCGATAAACTTCCGACACCGGAAAGCCATTACTGGCAAATGGTTATTTTGGCTTCTTTCATAGGGGCGGCAAGCGTTTCTTTTTTGGGGCTTTTTATAGGATTGACCAACAATAAAGGTAATTTTCCGTGGGAAATCGGTTACGCATCCGATACGGAGCTATGGGTGATATCGTCGTTTTTCTGCGCGGTACAGATTTCTTTCGTCGTCGGAATGATCATATCGCTAATAACAATGGGAAATGAATTTCGCGTATTTGTGCCTTATCAGGTAAAAGCGTTGTTTTTGATCCCTCTCTTCGGCGCCCTGTTGCTGGCGTGGTTATGGTTTCGAATATTATCTAAGTTGTTGAGCCCCGATTATCACTGGCTTGAGAAGGTCGCAATCATATCCGTGGCTTTCTTTGAAACAGGCTATATGTTCTTTCTGGCGAACTGGAAGCTCCTTGGGTTTATGTTCTGACGAAAGAAAAGCGCGACGGGGCTGCCGGTTTTTAATACCGGCAGCCCCGTCTGTTTTCAATTCGCGGCTTCTCTGCTCGG
>JAITAT010000167.1 GCA_031283975.1 Synergistaceae bacterium | reverse complement strand
GGTGAAACTTTCCGAGCGGCAAGAACTGCTCGAACTCCTGGATCCGGAGGAACGGATGGATCGTCTGCTGCGTCTGCTCGTTCGTGAGACCGAATTGCTCGAGATGGAACACTCCATCCACGACAAGGTGCGGCGCGAAATAGAGCGCAACAACAAAGAATACTACCTGAAAGAACAGCTCAAAGCGATACAAGCGGAGTTGGGACAGCCCGACGCGTCTCCGGAGTACGATGAACTCATCGGCAAGATAAAAAAGGCCAAAATGCCCAAGGACATTGAAAAAAAAGCTGTCACCGAACTCGACAGATTGTCGAAAATGCCCTCCATGTCGGCTGAAGCCACAGTATCGCGTACTTATATAGAATGGCTTGCCGGAATGCCGTGGAAAAAAAAGACGCAGGACAGGCTCGACCTGGGTATCGCTCGGTCTGTCCTGGACGAGGATCACTACGGTCTCGACGAGGTGAAGGAGTGCATCCTCGAGTTTTTGGCCGTCCAGCGGCTGAAAGGGAAGGAAGCCAACCGTGGTAAGGTGTTGTGCTTTGTAGGGCCTCCCGGAGTGGGTAAAACTTCTTTAGGCAAGTCCATCGCGCGCGCGTTGAACAGGAAATTCGTCAATTTTTCACTGGGCGGCATGAGAGACGAGGCGGAAATACGCGGGCACCGCAGGACCTATATAGGGTCGCTCCCCGGAAGAATAATTCAGAAGATAAGTCAAGCCGGGGTCAAAAACCCGGTCATGCTGATGGATGAGATAGATAAAGTCGGAGCGGATTTCAGGGGCGACCCGTCGGCGGCATTGCTCGAAGTACTCGATCCGGAACAGAACCGCGATTTTACCGACCATTTCCTCGAAGTTCCGTTCGATCTGAGCCAGGTGATATTCATAACGACGGCAAACGTATCGCATACGATTCCGCGCCCGCTTCTCGACAGAATGGAGACGATATCCATACCGGGCTACGTGGTCGAAGAAAAACTCCATATAGCGGAGCGTCATCTGCTGCCGAAAATTTTAAAAGAAAACGGGCTCACGAAGTTCAACGTTAAAATATCCGAAAAGATCCTCGGCAAAATAATATCCGAGTACACCCGCGAGGCCGGAGTCCGCGGGCTTGACAGACAGTTGTCCCGCATAGCGAGAAAACTCGCGGCCAAGATAGTGAACGATTATGAAAACGAGGGAAAACGTCCCAACAAGAGTACCTCCATATCGGCCGCGTCAGTCAAGCATTACCTTGGAGCGCCCAAACTGCATGAGGCGAGACTGCCCAGGAAGGATTCAGTCGGGGCAGCCATGGGGCTTGCCTGGACCGAAGCCGGCGGCGACGTGCTGGTCATCGAAACGGCGGTGATGCAGGGCACGGGCAAGGTCATCTTCACCGGAAACCTCGGCGATATCATGCAGGAATCGGCACAGGCCGCGCTCGGTTATCTTCGTTCATGCGCTTCCAAATATCGTCTCGTCAATATCAAATGGGATAAGACCGATATACACGTACACGTCCCGGAAGGAGCCATTCCGAAGGACGGCCCCTCGGCGGGCGTCACGCTCGCTCTCTCCATGCTGTCCGCTCTCTCGAATCGCGTCATAAATTCTCACATAGCCATGACCGGCGAGATAACGCTGCGCGGCACGGTCCTTCCCATCGGAGGGGTGCGTGAGAAGGTGCTTGCGGCCAAGCGCAACGGCATAACAACCGTGATCTTGCCCAGGGAAAACAGCGTGGACGTGGATGAACTCGTGAAATGGGCAAAGGACGGAATGACCTTTAATTTTGTCTCCAATGTCGACGAAGTGTTCAATATGACTCTTGAAAAGACCGGGGCGCGTTGACTCACTGGCAATCGGAGACGCTTTGCACAGCGTGGAACGCCTCTCAGTTCCCGATGGCGGGGATGCCGGAGGTCGTTTTTTTGGGGCGTTCAAACGTCGGCAAATCCACGTTGATAAACGCGCTGCTGAACAGGCCGAATAAAAAAGTCGCTTTTGTAAGCTCGAGACCGGGTAAGACGAGAAGCGCGAATTTTTACAAGATTTACACCCACGGCTCCGATTCGCCTGAGAAGAATTTTTGCCTGGTGGACATGCCGGGATATGGTTACGCCGCAAGAGGCAGGGACGAGCGCGAAGAATGGTGGAAGCTGGTAAATCGTTATTTTTCAGGAAGACGTGACGCGGTTTTCGCACTTCACCTCATAGATTTCAGGCATGGCCCGCTCGGCGGAGACATCGAGCTTACGGAGTGGCTCGACGGACTGGACATGCCGAGACAGATCGTCTTTACGAAGGGCGACAAGATTGCGCGGGGCAGATCAAAGGTTCTCTACGGACAGTATGTGAACGGCGGACTAGTATCCATACTGCCGCCGATAGTTACCTGCGGGAAAAACGACGAGTCGGCGGAATCTCTGCGCGAGGCCATTTTACGGATAATTCATGAACTTTATAACGTATGATTGATCGTCACAGGGAGGCATAAATTGATGGAAATTTCTCGAATGGGCGAGGACTGTCTGCCGAAAAGCTATGAACCGGGCCCGATAGAGGACAAGTGGTACGCTAAATGGATAGAGGACGGAATTTTCAAGGCGGTCCCGGGATCGGGCAAACCTTCTTTCAGCATAGTGATTCCGCCGCCCAACGTCACCGGCTCGCTTCATCTGGGGCACGCTCTGGACAACACTTTGCAGGATATACTCTGCCGGGCAAAGAGGATGCAGGGTTACGAGGTGCTGTGGATGCCGGGCACCGACCATGCCGGCATTGCGACCCAAAATGTAGTGGAGCGCGCGCTGGCGGCGGAGGGCCATAGCCGTCATGAACTGGGGCGGGAAAAATTCGTCGGGCGCGTTTGGGATTGGAAGGAAGAATACGGTTCCCGGATAATCGGTCAGCTCAAAAAATTAGGCGCGTCCTGCGACTGGGAGCGCGAGCGTTTCACAATGGACGAGGGCCTGTCGCGCGCCGTCAGGAAAGTGTTCGCGGAACTCTACCATAAAGACCTGATCTATCGGGGAAAATACCTCATCAACTGGTGCCCG
Source organism: Synergistaceae bacterium (assembly GCA_031283975.1). Lineage (GTDB taxonomy): Bacteria > Synergistota > Synergistia > Synergistales > Synergistaceae > JAIRKI01. Next base: position 7,737 of record JAITAT010000167.1, on the reverse strand, counting down.
AGATGTCTCACTGCGCTCTCCGACCTCGAGGTCGAACATCGGGAACTCGACGGAAAATTCTACAGCGTGAGATACAATTTCGACGGCGACAGCCGCGGCGGAATAACCGTGATGACCACAAGACCGGAGACGATACTCGGAGACACGGCCATAGCGGTTCACCCCAGGGACGAGCGCAACCGGCATCTTATAGGCAGGCGCGTGACGGTTCCCATAACGGGCAGAATCATTCCGGTCATAGAGGACAACATGGTCGATCCGGAATTTGGAACCGGCGCGGTCAAGATAACCCCCGCCCACGACCCGAACGATTTTTTGGTGGGAGCGCGTCACGGCCTCGAATCCATACAGGTTATAGACGAAAACGGAAAGATGTCGGACGCGGCAGACGCATACAAAGGGATGGACAGATTCGAAGCCCGCGAGGCGATAGTGGAAGAATTGAAGTCCCAGGGGCTTCTGCTGGACGTCACGGAACGCAAACATTCAGTAGGGCATTGCTACAGGTGCAACACGGTGATAGAGCCATATCTGTCGGAACAGTGGTTCGTGCGCGCCAAACCTCTCGCCGAGGCCGGCATTAAAGCGGTCAAAGCCGGAGAGATAAGCTTCGTTCCCGAACAGTGGACTTCGACATACTATCAGTGGATGGAGAATATAAGAGACTGGTGCATCTCGCGTCAACTCTGGTGGGGTCACAGGATACCGGCGTGGTACTGCGGGGAATGCGGTGGAGTGACAGTCTCGGAGGACACTCCTGACACCTGCTCCAAATGCGGCTCCGCAAATCTGAAACAGGACGAGGACGTCCTCGACACATGGTTTTCCAGCGCGCTCTGGCCGTTTTCGACGATGGGCTGGCCGGATGACTCCGAAGAACTGAAAAAATTCTATCCGACGTCGGTTCTCGTCACGGGGTTTGACATTATTTTCTTCTGGGTCGCGCGTATGATAATGATGGGAATCGAATTTATGAAAAAACCGCCGTTCCGTCATGTTTATATACACGCGCTGGTACGCGACGAAAAAGGACAGAAGATGAGCAAGTCGAGGGGAAACGTCATCGATCCGCTCAACATAATCGACAAATACGGCGCCGACGCGCTGCGGCTTGCCTTGGCCGCGCTGACGCTCCAGGGGCGTGATATTTTCCTCTCCGAGAGCAAGATAGAAACGTATCGGTTTTTCCTGAACAAGCTTTGGAACGCGTCCCGTTTTGCCCTTATGAACATCGCTGACGCTCCGGATTGCGGAATGCCGATGACCGAAGAAGATGAAAAATATTTCAGGCTGCACGACAGATGGATAATGGCGCGAATGTCTGATATCGTTCCCGAAATGACAAATTTGCTCGACGGTTATTTTTTCGGGGAATCGGCGAGAACCATGTACGATTTCGTGTGGGGGGAACTGTGCGACTGGTACCTCGAGATGTCCAAGCCGGCGCTCAAGGGCGAGGAAGGGCCCGAACGCAGACACGTTACGCGGCTCGTTCTTTATTCCGTGTTCAGGGATGTGCTGAAATTGCTGCATCCGATAATTCCATTCGTGACTGAGGAACTCTGGCGGGCTTTCGGCTATGGCGGCATGATAATAGGGCGGAGCGAATGGCCGGTCGCGGCCGCGGCTGAAGGTTACGACGGGGCGAAATCCGGCATGGAATACATTAGGAATATCGTCCGAGCCATGCGCAATCTGAGGGCCGAGGTGAAACTGCCTCCGCAGAAAATGGCTCCGGTCATGGCGCTCGGACTCAAAGACGAATCGAAAACCTCGCTCGTGAACGAAAACGGAGACATGATAAAACTGATGGCCAAGGTCGAAAGCGTGGAACTGCGCCCATACGGTTCGCCAAGGCTTCCGAAATCGATAGCCTCGGTCACGGGCGAATGGGAACTGTTCTTCCCGGTGGGAAATCTGATGGACGTTGACAGGGAAATAACGAGGCTGCGAGCCGAACTTGACAAGCTGACGGCCGAAATGGACAGGATTCGCGGCAAACTCGAAAACAAGAGTTTCATCGAAAGAGCCCCCGCGGAAGTCGTCGAAAAAGAGCGGGCCGCGATGGCGGAGGGGGAAGCTCAGAAACGCCGCATAGAGGAAAATCTGGAAGGTCTCCGTCTGTAGGGTTAGCCGCGATGCGATTCCGTGATTTGGAAGATGTAAAGCGGTTCGAGTCCCTGACGGACGAGATTTCGCGGTTTTCCAGCCGAGGCATCCGTCCCGGATTGCGGCGAATAACCGGGTTGCTGCGCGCGCTCGGCGAACCTCAAAAAGAAATTCGCTCCATACAGGTACTCGGGACGAACGGCAAAGGGTCCGTAGCCGCCGCCATTGAAGCCATACTGCTCGCGGGCGGAATGAAAACGGCGCTTTACACCAGCCCTCATCTCATTTCGCTTCAGGAGAGACTGAGAATTGGCGGGCGTTACTTGTCTGTCGGCGACTGGCGCTCTTCCTGGGAACGAGTCAGGAACGCCGTTACCGGCGACGCGGAACTCGACTCGGACAGGCCGAGTTTTTTCGAGCATATAACCGCCATTTGTGTTCTATCGATGCGAGACGCCGCGGTGGATATAGCTGTGATGGAGGCTGGAATGGGCGGCAGATACGACGCCACGTCGGTCTGCGACGCCAGCGCCGCGGTGATAAACCCGATAGGCATGGATCACACGCAGTATCTCGGAACTACGCTCGAGGCGATAGCGCGCGAAAAATTCGCCGCGGTGAGAAACGGAGGATATGCGTTCTACGCCGGGGACGACGAGTCTCTCGTACCGCTTTTTATCGAGGAGTGCAGGGCTTCCGGCGCTGCCGCCTATTTGCTCGACGATATGGCCAGGCCCAAAGACGTCGTATGTACGCTAGACGGCGCCGTTTTCACGTACGAGCCCCGCGAGGGCTTTGCGGGCGCCGCAGAGATACCCCTGCTTGAAACGCCGCTTTTGGGAAAACATCAGGCTTTCAACGCGGCGAGGGCGATAACCGTTCTTCTGTCGCTAAAGGATAAATTACCGGGCATGTCTTTTATCGGCGCCGACGTGATAAGAAGAGGCCTGAAGCGGACCGATTGGCCCGGGAGACTGGAACTGTTCCGCAGAGAGGGCGCGCCGTCCGTGATCCTCGACGGTGCGCACAACGAACACGCGGCGCGCGCCCTGATATCCTCGATATTCTCCCTGAAAAAATCGAGCGAAAAGGGCGATAAGATAAAAATCGGCGCCGTGGTACTGGCGATGATGGCCGACAAGGATATTCCCCGGGTGCTGAGAGTCATAAAGGATATTGAATGTCCCGTATATTGCACCGAGATACCCATGGAACGTTCGGCGGCGGCCATGGATTTACGGGGAATGGCGATTGAGGCTGGAATGAAAACCGGCGGGTATTTCCACGATCCGTCCGAGGCGCTCGAAGCCGCGTCAAAAGCGGTCGCCCCGAATGAATTCGTACTCTGCTGCGGAAGCCTGTTTCTCGTGGGAAACCTGAAAAGAACTCTTGAGACCGATTCAACGTCATAGGCCTGATGGACAAAAATTATAATAAATAGGCCACAAAAACAGATCGTCATGTGAAAATAAATAATAGTACCGAGTTGAAAACGCGCCTGAAGGGGAGTGCGGTTTTTTATGGAAGATATCAAAGTGGGAGTTGTGGGCGTCGGACATCTGGGTGTGCATCACGCCAGGGTATATACCGAAATTCTGGGCGCGAGGCTTACCGGGGTAGTCGATATAGATGACGAGCGCGTACATGGCGTGGCTGAGAACCTTGGAGTCCCGGCCTATACCGATTTGGATAAATTCCTCGATGAAACATGTCCTGACGCCGTAAGCATAGTCGTTCCAACCGTGAACCATTTTGAAGTGGCGAAGAAGGTAATGGAGCGGGGTGTGAATCTGCTGATAGAAAAACCGGTCACCGCCAGCACCGGGGAGGCGGAGGAACTTCTCAGAATAGCGAGCGACAGAAACCTCGTGCTTCAGGTGGGGCATATAGAGAGGTTCAATTCCGCGGTACAGCAGATCAAGGAGATGGTTCATCATCCGATCTTCATACAGTCCCGCCGCGTGGGGCCGTTCTCGCCGCGCGTAAGCGACGTTGGCGTCGTCCTGGATCTCATGATCCACGACGTCGACATAATTCTATCCCTGGTACATTCCGAGATAGCCGACCTTTCGGCGATGGGTATATGTGTCCGCACCGACCATGAGGATATGGCGTCCGCGCAGATTAGATTCGAGAACGGGACAATAGCGCATATTCTGGTGAGCCGCGTGACCGAGAAGAGAATGCGCACTCTCGAAATAACCGAGCCGGAACGTCATTTGCTGGTGAACTACGAAACGCAGGACGTGACGTTGCATCATTGCGTCCAGCAGGGAGGACGGGGGTTGGTCGAAGTGGTCGAACACCCGGTATTCCCGAAACGCGAGCCGCTCAAGTTGGAATTACAGGATTTCGTGAGGTGCGTGCGCGAAGGCAGCGAACCTCTGGTGAGTCTGCGCGACGGCAAACGCGCGCTCGAAGTCTGTGTCGCCATGCTGCGCCAGATTCACGGCGAGAAAGAAGCCGGCAAGAGCGAGGTCATATAAAAGATACGACTTCAAATCGGCATTTTACGCGGGCTGATAATGTATCACCGCGTCATTGCCCTGGTTTTCGACGATTATTTTGCCTCCGTCCGAAACGTTGCCCTGGATCAATTCTCTCGCTATCGAGGTCTCAATGTTTCTCTGGATGTACCGTTTTATTGGACGCGCCCCGTAGACCGGGTCGTATGAGTTTTTCGCTATCGCGGCAAGGGCGCCCGGCGTCGCTTCTATCGCGATATTGCGGTCTGAAAGGCGTTTCGCCATCCCTTGTATCATCAGCGACACTATCCGCTCTATCTCCGACAGTTTCAGAGGCTTGAAGAGAATGACGTCGTCCACCCTGTTCAGAAATTCCGGCCTGAAATGGGATTTCAGTTCGGTCATCACCGCGTTCTGCGCCGCTTCTCCGATATCCCCGCCGGCGGTCAGCCCGCCCGCTATGATGTTCGCGCCGAGGTTGCTCGTCATTATGATGACGGTATTCTTGAAACTCACCGTGCGTCCGTGGCTGTCTGTAACGCGTCCGTCGTCCAGAATTTGCAGAAGAATGTTGAACACGTCGGAATGGGCTTTTTCTATCTCGTCAAACAATACCACCGAGTAAGGGTGTCTTCTGACGGCCTCAGTGAGCTGTCCTCCCTCGTCGTAGCCGACGTAACCGGGAGGCGCGCCGATCAGCCGCGATGTGGAATGGCGTTCCATATATTCGGACATATCTATGCGGACGATGTTCTCCTCCGAATCGAACAGCGCCTCCGCGAGCGTGCGGGCGAGTTCCGTCTTGCCGACTCCGGTCGGTCCCAGAAAGATGAAACTCCCGATTGGCCGCTTAGGATCACTGATGCCCGAGCGGGCGCGCATGATGGCGTCGGAGACGAGTTGCACGGCTTCGTTTTGCCCCACGACGCGGGAATGCAATATTTCCGGCAGATGCAGCAGTTTTTCGCGTTCTCCCTCGACCAGCCTGGTGACTGGTATGCCGGTCCATTTGGATATAATGGAGGCGATCTCATCCTCCGTCACTTCCTCCCGCAGCAGTTTATTTCCGCCGCGCGACGCTTCCGCGCGTTCTTCCGCCTCGCGCAGTTGTTTCTGCAATTCCGGCAGTGTGCCGTGACGCAGTTCGGCCGCTTTGTTCAGGTCATATTCCCTTTCCGCGTACTCTATGTCGGTTTTGGTCCGTTCTATCCGTTCGCGCAGCTCCCGAATCGCGGATATCGACGTCTTTTCCGCCTCGTACCGCGCTTTTAACGCGTCGGCTTCCTCTCTCAGATTCGAGATTTCTTTCGTGATGACTTCGAGGCGCTCGGCGCTCGCTTTGTCGTTTTCTTTTTTGAGGGCCGCTTCTTCGATTTCAAGCTGCATAATGCGCCTCGAAACCGAGTCGAGTTCCGCCGGCATGGAATCGATGTCGGTCCTTATCACGGCGCACGCTTCGTCGACGAGGTCTATAGCCTTATCCGGCAAAAACCTGTCGGCGATATACCTGTTGGACAGAACCGCCGCCGCGACAAGCGCGTTGTCCTGAATCTTCACGCCATGATGCACTTGAAAACGTTCTTTGAGGCCACGCAGGATGGATATGGTGTCCTCCGTATCGGGCGGTTCTATCAGAACCGGCTGAAAACGGCGTTCCAGCGCCGCGTCTTTTTCGATATGGAGCCTGTATTCGTCGAGAGTGGTCGCGCCTATGCAGTGGAGTTCGCCGCGCGCCAGCATGGGTTTCAGCATGTTTCCTGCGTCCATCGCCCCGTCCGCCTTGCCAGCTCCGACTATGACGTGGAGTTCGTCGATGAACAGGATTATTCTGCCGTCGCTCTTTTGTATTTCCGTCAGCACTGCCTTGAGACGTTCCTCGAACTCACCGCGGTACTTCGCGCCGGCAATGAGCGAGCCCATATCCAGGGCAAACAGCGTCTTGTCTTTCAGACCCTCCGGCACGTCTTTGCGCACTATCCTCATGGCGAGCCCCTCGACGACAGCGGTCTTTCCGACGCCCGGTTCTCCTATGAGGACGGGGTTGTTTTTCGTCTTGCGGCTCAATATCCTGATGACCCTGCGAATTTCCTCGTCTCGTCCTATGACCGGGTCGAGTTTGTTCTCGCGCGCGGCCCGGACGAGGTCGCGCCCGTATTTTTCGAGCGCCTCGTAAGAATCCTCCGGGCTCGCGCTCGTCACCCTCTGATTGCCCCTTATCCGCGTCAGCGAGGCGAGGAATTTGTCGCGGGTTATCCCGTACGACTTGAAGATTTTCGAAAGCGGAGCCGACGGAAGGTCTATCAGTTGAGCGAAAATATGCTCGACGGAAACGTAATCGTCCCTCATCTTTTTCGCGTAGTTTTCGGACTCCACCATCACGTTCGCCAGATTCTGCGAAATGAATATCTTGTCCGGCTGGTATCCCGAACCCGAAACGCGCGGAATAGAAGCCATCTCCGTCTCTATAGCGCGCGCGAGCGCGCCCGCGTCGACGCCCATGCACTCCAAGATGCGCGGAATGAGCCCATTCTCCTGATTTATCATGGCAAGCGCCATGTGCAACTCTCCGACTTCCTGATGAGAATGGGATATCGCGATGTTTTGAGCCTCCATCAGCGCCACCTGAGATTTTTCGGTCATTTTAGCCGCATTCATACATTCCAACTCCCACAATATATTTGATAAATTTTGACTATTATTATATATACTCGTAAATCAATCAATGTCATATATGAGTGGGAAATGCACCTGCCTGGCCGCTGAGGTGAAATAGCAGGCGATTTTCGCCGTTTTTCGGAGTGATTATGATTAGTTCTCGATATTACGCCATGCCCAGCTTGAGGATCCGCGCGCTCACTCGTCGAGGATTTAAAAGCAACCCCTGTCCGCCGCTTAACGCCGCCATTTTTCTTATCTCAAGAAATTGCGCTCCCGTACACCAGATTTGACAATAACTCAGGAAACAGCGAAAATTCTATAGGGGTGATTTTTCATGAAAAATGGGTTTTTATCCCGGATAGCGCTTGTTTTCCTGTTTTCAGCACTGGTGTTTTCCGCCGACGCTGAGGCGGGCATGACAGTGAGCAGCGGCGGCATTCGGGACGGGAATATCGGCAGGCAGTATGGCAAATTCGGAAGCCAGTCCAGCGACGGGGTTCCCACG
>JAITAT010000154.1 GCA_031283975.1 Synergistaceae bacterium | reverse complement strand
CCGAGAGCTGAAACCACATTGTAGGCGCGTCGTAACTCTCTAGGAATGAATAGACGGCCAGTGTTTTGCCGTATCCCGCGCCCGCTGAAACGATGACAAGGGGTTTTTGTATGGCATTCGAGAGAATTTCGTTTATTCGGGGACGTTCCATGAAGGTCATATCATCCCTGGAAATATTCGATCCTCTGTTAAATATGTGTTCTTTCATCTGTCTGTCGTCACCTTATCTCGTAAATGGCCCGGCGCGCGCGTTGCGATGTGACGCGCGCGTTTGTTTCATTTTTTTATCAAATTTCGGTTTATCGCGATTCTGATCACGTCCGCCAGGCTGTTGGCGCCCAGTTTCGAGTATATCGTGTTCAGTACTATTTTCACGGCCGAGACCGACAATCCGCGGTTTGCGGCTATTTCCGAGCGGGACAGGCCGTCGTAAAGATCCCGCAGAATTTCCGTTTCTCTCGGCGAGAGGCGCACGTCGTCCTTTATATTGTTCGCTTTTTTATACTCCAGCGTGACGAGTATCAGCCGCTTCGCGTAAGTCGACGCCTTCCGGTTTACCAGTTCGAGCCATTGGGTTGGAATGCCGATGTCTTTATCGCGCATTGCCGCCCTCGTGAGCGTGCGCATGTCATTTCCCAGTTCGATAAACGGCATCGTCAGATTGTTCGACAGCGCCAGTTCGTATGCTTCCCGAAACGCGCTCATCGCCGCGTCCCTGTTTTTGATCTGGTATTGGCTCGCCGCCATAAGCAGTTTCGTCTCCAGCCCCGCGAGCAGCAGTTTGCTGTAAGTCAGATCGCTTTCGATAAAGGAGATAAGTTCGTGATACCGTTTGTCGGAATAGTAGAATCTCGCTTTGGCGAAGTTTCCGAAAGCCGCTTTGAACGTTCCGATGGAACCCTTTCCGAAATCGCCGTTCAATATCCAGTGCGCGATCATGTTCGGCTGTTTGAGAAGTGAATAGTACCAGCTCGATACGATATCGAACGTCGTGAAGCGCGCGTGGTACTCTTTTATATTGAGCTGCGCTTCCAGTTGTTTAAATAGAGCCTGTATCTCCTCAAAATCGCCCTTTGCCGTAGCGGCGCGAAGCAGGTAAAACAGCGCCCGGTTCCTCACCTCGTACTGATTTTGTTCCTCGGCCTTGCGCAGCGCTTGTTTGAGGAATTTCGCGGCGTTGTTCAGGTCATCTTTGTAAAAGTACAGCTCGCCTCTCGCCAGGTCGTCCAGCCCATACATGCACCCGTCCAAAATAGAGGCCATCAGCGGCGCGGCGCGGGACAGGGATTCTATATATTCCTCCATCGCTCCTTGCCGCGTCGTGCCGACTTTGGAGACAATCGCGCTCAGCGTCATGTTGGTAACCGTGCCGGACTCGTGGCGGGGATTGAGATTATAATAGTGAGCCGCTTTTTCCAGGGGTTTGTAAAAGTCGTAGCGATCCGTGCTGGGCGCCGTCAAATATTCGACGACGCCCAACGCCAGGTAAGCGTCGCAGAGAACGTGGTTGTTGAAATCCGAACTCGGCAGCGCGGAATATTTTTCGATGCGTTTTTTGATGCCCCCCAAAGCTTCCTCATACAGGTCAAGGCTCAGGAGCAGCGTCGAATACTGGCGGTGGTACGGAGCGTAACACTCCAGCAAATGCGGCGGGGTCTTGTTATAGATGTCGAGGATGAACCTTGCCTGGTCGTGAGGAAACTGTATATGGAAACGGTACACGATATCGATTATCTTTTCGTATTCGCCGGCCTTGTCGTAGTATGCGATGGCGTCCATCTTGTAGTCGTTTTCGTCGCACCATAGAGCCGCTTTCAAGTAGACGTCTTTTTTTTCATCTTCGGACAGGATGTTCTGTTTTTGGCGCAGGTAGTCCAGAAAGAGATGGTGGATGAAATAGGCGTGCAGATAGATGTCGAGACGGACGAAAGAACTGATCTTCTTCAGTTCGGCGACGAGTGTTTCGTCGCCGGCGAGGATCGAAACCAGTTCCGACGAAAGGTGCTCTATCAGGGACAGCCGCGCCAGAAATCGCTGCAACCTCTCGGAGCTGACGAGAAATACCTCGTTCTCGATCATTTTGAAGATATTCAGCTTCATGGCGATGCGCGCGCTCTGCTCCTGCGACGGTGTTTTTTTCAGAGACAGGCTGAGCAGGTTGACGGCGAACACCCATCCGCGCGTGTCCTCGTAAATATTCGCGATGCTCTGCGGAGGCAGAGAAATCCCGAGCAGTTTAAAATACTGCGCAACCTCGTTCTCCGTCAGGCGAAGGTCGTTCTCGTTGATGGTGAAAACCATCCCCTGCGACAGCAGCCTGACCGTGTTTAGTTCCGGATCCGTCCGCGAAATGAGGACAGTGGTTATATTGGGAAATGGGGATTTGATCGATCTATCGATGAAGCGGAACACGGATTTATCCTGTATGAGGTGGAAGTCGTCGAATACCATTACCAGTTTTCCGGCCTCCGAGACATCGTCTTCTATCAGCGAGATGTATTTCTCGAACTGGTCCTCCGTTTCCGGGAATCCGAGCGCAAGCAGGCGTTCCGCGAAACTTTTGTCGAACAGCGAGATGGTGTTAGCGAAATTTTCCCAGAACCTCGCGGCGAGGTTATCCCTCTCCGAGAACTGAAGCCACATCGTCGGCGCGTTGTAGTTCCGAAGGAACGAATAGACCGCCAGGGTTTTGCCGTACCCGGCGCCCGCTGAAACGATGACAAGGGGTTTTTGTATGGCGTTCGCGAGGATTTCGTTTATCCGGGGACGTTCCATGAAGGTCACGTCATCCCTGGAAATATTCAACCCCCTGTTAAATATGTGTTCCTTCATCCGTCGTCACCTTATTTTGCTAATGGTTCCGTTTGCGGCTCACTTGTGATATGAAAAATCTATAATAAAATAATTTCAGAAACTACGAGAATAATATACCTGCTTCCGAAAAAATCAATAGACTGAGGGTTGTATTTTGTGATTTTTTTTCCGAAAAACAGGACGGATTTGGAGATTCTCAGACACTGCCGCACAATCGCCGAATACGGGCGGGGACCAAGTTTTTTTGCCTCTGTTTTCAGGTTTTTCCCAGATCCGCAGGCAAAAAACCTCGGGCTCCGCCCGAACCCGGCAGGGAGTTTGCTCCCTGCACCCTCTTAATTTTTTTATTTTCACCCTCCGGGTGAAAATAAAAAAACTTAAAAGGGGTCAAGGGGCAAGCCCCTTGCGGGGTTTGGGGCGGAGCCCCACGGTTTTGCCTATGGATTTGGGCTATGAGCCACCACTTCGATCTCCACCAGAGCGCCGGCCGGAAGCGTGGCCACTCCCACGCAGGAACGCGCCGGCGGTTCCGATGAAAAATATTTCCCGTACGCCTCGTTGAACGCCTTGAAGCTGTCCATATCCGTCAGAAAGGCCAAGGATTTCACGACCCCGGACTCCATTGCGGTCATACAGCATATACTGGAGCGCAAGAAGATCGTCTTCAACGGCATCCCAGCCTGGCAGGTGCCGCACATCATGGAACAGATTCCGCACGACGGCGTGTTTTTCTACCTCGAA
>JAITAT010000102.1 GCA_031283975.1 Synergistaceae bacterium | reverse complement strand
CGTAGTAGTCGCCCGTCAGGCGCAGCGTCGGAATGCCGATCAGCCAGGCGACGAAGACGGCGACGGCCCCGCCCGCCACGATGGAGGGAAACCAGTGGACGCCGCACCGCACGGTCAGGATCGCCGCCGTGTAAGCGCCGAGCGCCATGTAAGCGGCGTGCCCCAGCGTAAAAATGCCCGTAAATCCGGTCAAAATCGAGATTCCCATCGCCGCGATACAGTTGATGCAGAGCAGGACGACAACGCCTTCCTGATATCCGGAGAGGGGGACGAACGCGAGAATCAAGCCCAGGGCGACGAGAGCGGCGCTGACCCAAAAGTTTTTGTTCACGTTTTATCCGCCCCCTTCCTATATTTTGTCGCTGATCTGCTTGCCGAAGAAGCCGGCGGGCCTCACCAGAAGCATGAGTACCAGCAGGGAGAAGACCACGAAGTCGCGCATCTGGCTGCTGATGAAGCCGGTGACGAGCATTTCGGCCAGCCCCAGAATCAGGCTGCCCACGACCGCGCCGGGAAGGCTGCCCAACCCCCCGATGACCGCGGCGACGAAGGCTTTGGTGGTGAAGCCGCCGAGCTGCGGATAGAGCGAGTAGCGAAACGAGAGGAAAATACCGCCAATCGCGGCCAGGACGCCCGCGACAAAAAAGACGATGCCGATCAGGAGGGAAACGTTGACGCCCATCAGGCCCGCCGTGCGAAGGTCGTAGGCCGCCGCGCGGATCGCGAGTCCCCAGCGCGTTTTCACGAGGAACAGCTGCAAGCCGCCGAGGAAAACCGCCGCGGCGATCAGGGAGAAGATATCCAGCAGACTCAGGGTCGCGCCGCCCAGGGAGAAGGACGCGGCGGGGAAAATGTTCTGGGGCAGGGCCCGGAACTGCCCCCCCACGACAATGACGAAGAGATTCTCGATGACAATGCTCACGCCCATGGAGGCGATCAAAAGGTAAAGCGTCATGGAGGTGCGCTCCCGTATCGGCCTGTAGGCCAGCCGCTCCGTCAGGACGGCGACGAGCCCCGCCCCGATCAAGGCCCCAACGCCGGCGACCCCGATGCCCAAGGCCGGCACGCTGAAGGAATGGCCCCCGATGAGAGGAACGGCGAACCCGCTGACGAGTCCGTAACAGATGTAGCCCCCCACCACCAAAAAGCCGCCGTGCGCGAAGTTGGAAAACGAGAGGATGGAGTAGACCAGCGAATAGCCGACCGCGATCAGCGCGTAAACCGACCCCAGGGAAAGGCCGTTGACAATCTGCTGAAAGAGGGTGGAAAAGTGAAAATCGATACCCAACCGGACATTGCCCCTTTCAAATAAGGAAATTTGTTTCCTTATAATGAATCAAAATAAAAAGCCTAAAGCTAAAATAGCTAAAAACAAGATATTCACTCTATTCAAGGTGTATCTATTGTTCTGTTTTTTTAAGTTGATTCACTATATTTGTTTCCTAACGAGGATACGAAACACCCGCCCATTATAACCCCAGGGGGCGAGCTTCTACGCCTGGGCCGCGCCGGCTCTGGCCGGCTTGACAGGGCGGAAGGCCGACTCTAAAATGTATTGTGTACTTTCATAATTTTCTCTAGATATCTTTTACATTCGGGAGGATGTTGTTGGATGGCTACGATGATTTTTGTCGTTGCGGCGGCATTGTTGCTTTGCGCCTGGATGGCTTGGAAAACCGCCCGTCTTCTTCGTGAGAAAAAAGAGACAGAAAAGAAGATATCCGGTATTCTCCTCGATTCCGAGAGCGTCGATTTGACGGCGATTTCCGAAAACGGAGACCCTTCCTCCGGGGCGGGGGCATGGTCGGTTTTCGCGGGAATTTTGCTGAGGATGAAAGAGGTTTTCAGCGATATTTTGGAAAAACTGAAAGGGCTTGCCGTCAACATCTACACCGTTGACAGGGGCTTGAATCGGTTCTCTGAGGTTTTCGGAATGCTGCGCGGGAACATCGACGCGGGGCAGAACGCTTTGAAGATCGTCAAACATGCTTGTGACGAACAGCACAATACCGTCGAAAACGTCGCGGACACGAGCCGCACGCTTTACGCTCTTGTGGAAGAATTGATGTCCGTGAGCAACGAGGTGTCGGACAAGGCTCAGTCGGGGATGGACGAGATGCGTTCGATGCAGGACACGGTATCGGGCATCAAGCGGGAAATGGAAACGATGGTCGGTATCAGCGGAAGCCTGAGCGAAAAGGCCGCGACCGTTCGCTCTGTCGTAGGGAGCATAACCGGCATCGCGGAACAGACGAACTTGCTGGCGTTGAACGCTTCGATTGAAGCGGCTCGCGCGGGCGCCGCGGGCAAAGGATTCTCGGTCGTCGCGGAGGAGGTCCGAAACCTGGCGAAAGAAAGCAAACGCGCCGTCTCCATGATCACCGCGACGTTGGGCGATCTGTCGAAAAATGTAGAAAACTCGACGCGAAATACACAGGCGATTTCGTCCAAAGTGGACAATTCCGTTCGGGAAATCCACGAGATCATAGAGTCCATCGCCGATATTCTGCGAATGATCAAAACAGTGGGAGGGGCCACGGGCGAGGTCGCTCAAATGGCGGAAAAACTCGCGGGCATATCCAGAGAATTGGATGAAAATTCCCAAAACCTCATGGCGCGCAGCGACGAGGCAATGGCACAGTTCGATACCATAAAAACAGAAATCGCGCCCTTGACGGAACAGACGGTTGAGATGGCCGGCAAAACGGAGGCTTCCGCGACGCTGACGGAGACGTTGATCCGAAGTCTCGCGGCGATACGGGTCAACGACGACTCCGAGTTTGTGACCATCGCCGAAAACGCGGAAAAATCCCACAAGGCTTTTATCCAGAAAATGAGGGAAGGAATTGAAAGCGGGGCCTATTTTGACTTGGAGGGCAACCCCAACCGCTGCGCGTTGGGAATATTTTTCAACCTGATGCCCAAACCGGACTGTATCGACCCGGCTTTGTGGAACGAAACGATCGCTTTGCACAAAAACTTTCATCCGTTTTACCACAAAACGCTTACGGCGACTCTGGAGAACGACAAAGAGCAGGCGATGCGCCGCTACTTCGAGGCGGAAAAACTGAGCGAGAAAATCATCAATAATTTGCGCCTGATGAAGAGCGTCTGCGCGCCTCCGCTTGGGCCGCGTCGGCTTGACAGGCCGGAAGAGCGACTTTAGAATGAATAAGGTGTTTTCATAATTTTATGGCTCTATTGGGAGGGCTGGAAAGTGAGAAAATGGAAAGTGAGAAAAACGTTCGTTTTCACGGCACTTGTTCTTGCGCTGGTTCTGTCCGCGCTTCCTTCTTTTGCGGCGGCCGCTTCCCCCGTCGAGGGCGACGGTAAGGAGTACACCCTGAGAGTTTCGACGCAGATGGCCGACTCCGATCCTTACTGCGCGGGCTTCCGCGCCATTGCCGAGCGCGTGGCCGAGCGCACGGGCGGCAAGCTCAAGGTTCTCGTCTACCCCAGCGCCCAGCTCGGCAGCGATGAAGACGTCATCGAACAGGCCCTCCAAGGCGTCAACGTCGCGGTCGTGACCGACGCGGGGCGCATGGCCAACTACGTGAAGGA
>JAITAT010000088.1 GCA_031283975.1 Synergistaceae bacterium | reverse complement strand
GTTGATTTCCACGTCCTCGGCCAGCAGCAAGCGTTTCCCTTCGAACAGATCCATCTCGTCGAGTGGTTCGCATTCCGCGGCGGCGATATCCTGCATACCAAGGCATTCGTTGACGCAATCCGCTATAGTGGAGGGAAAGATTGGCTTGGGAATGAATTTGGCGACCCCGGACTCCCGAGCCTCGACCTCGATAGCGGCCCATTCCGTCGAAGAGATCATGGTGACGAAAAATTTCCTGCTGCTCTCCTCGCCTATGCGGCGCGCGAGTTCTATTCCGTCCATGCCGGGCATCTTCCAATCCAGGAAGTAAATATCGTAGGGGCCGTTTCGATCGATCATGCCGAGGGCTTGATCGCCTCCCTCGGCTATGTCGCAGTTCAAACCCAACCCCTTAGCTATCTCGCTGAAGCATACGCGAAAGTCGCTGTCGTCGTCCACAACCAGCAGACGTATATTTTTCCAGTTCACGCTCTTGTCCAAAAGTTTTGGGAACTCGCCCAAAGCCCGCTCGGCTTTTATGGTGAAGCTGAACGTGGAGCCTTTACCCGGTTCCGAATCCACCCATATTTCGCCGTCCATCATCTCGACGATACGTTTGGATATGGCGAGCCCGAGACCGGTGCCGCCGAATTTACGCGACGTACCGCTCTCCGCCTGCTGAAAAGACGCGAAAAGCTTTGATTGCTGTTCGGGGCTGATACCGATCCCGCTGTCGGACACGCTGACGCTGATGGCGCACAGACCGTTTTCTTCTTCCACAAGCTGGGCTTTCATGTGAATTCTGCCCTCCGGAGGGGTGAATTTCACGGCGTTTGACAAAAGGTTCGCCACGACCTGCGCGATTCTTTGGTCGTCCCCGATCAGTTCCGCCGGAATAGCTCCGTTGATTTGCACCGTGAATCTCAGGTTTTTTTCTTCGACGCGGAAATTGACGACGTTCACCACTTTCTGGAGCATCTTTTCAAAATTGAACCGTTCGGGCGAGAGTTCGAATTTATTCGCCTCTATTTTCGACATATCCAGAATGTCGTTGATGACGCCAAGGAGGTGCGTGGACGCGTCTCCTATCTTTTGCAGGCAATAGTCCTTTCTATTCGGATCCTTGGAGGTCTTCGCGATGGCCGTCATCCCTATAATCGCGTTCATGGGGGTTCGCATTTCGTGGGACATATTGGCGAGAAAATCGCCCTTCGCGCGGCTGGCTTCCTCGGCCATTTCCTTCAGCGCGGCAAGGGACGCGTTCTGTTTTCTGATTCGTTGGAACGGTTCGGCAATGGCGCTCGCCGAGAAAAAAGCGGCCAATATCCCCAGCCCCAGGAATATGGCTCCCGAAAACAACAGGAGATAGCGCATTTGCGTATACGGGCTTTCGTTGATGATGGCCACGACGCCGAGGGTCCACCCGTCGGACCCGCTTATGGGGACGTAGGCGCAGACGCGCTCGTTGCCTTCGAATCGGTAAACCCCGACGCCAGGCTTGCCCTGTATCAGCGAACCGAAAAACTTGCGCAGCGCCTTATCGTTAGCGTCCGCGTCAGGTCTCCCGCCTGCCTCGATGAAACTGAACCTATTCGAGACGAAGTGGGGGCGATAGTTGGAAACCATGAATCCATCCCGGTCCACGATGAAGATATTTCCGGTTTCCCATATCTTGAACTCGGATATAACGCTGTTGAAATACATTCCAGGTAGCGTGACGACCAAGATGCGCGACCCCATCGGAACACAGACGCGGATGACGAGATTGCCGTCGTCCGCGGTTTCGGTGGTGGAAACCACCCGTTCTCCGATAGCCGCGCGCCGCGCGTAAGAATTCAGGACAAATCCGCCGGACGGCGCGGAAGCGCCATAAGAAGCGACCACGCCACGAGAATCCATAATAGTCAAAGCGAGGTAGCCGCGCTTCAGAGTCTCCTCTCTCAGCAGATCGGCCAAGCCGCCGGACGATGAATCCTCGGACTCGGCGCCGCGCACAGCGACAGCCAAACACTCCGCGGCGATGGTATCCGCCTCCGCCTTCAAGAGACGGATACTGGCGGCGACCATCTTGACCGCTATCTTGCTGATTACCGTCATGTCGTCCGCTATGGCCGCCACAAAACGCGTGCGGCTGAAATACATACCCGCCCCGGTACTGGAAACAGTGAGCAGAGTCACGATCGAAATGATGATGACTACCACTTTCGCTTTTATCGGCACACGATTTTCACCCTCAAACCGGCCGCGATTGAACCGGCGAATATGGCCACGCTTGACAACGCAACATTCACAGTGAAACCGGGTTATCCCGAATGTCGCGGATTCCAAAATCAATTATAAAAAAATAATCGCGAAAAAACCGCTGTTTTCGTTTCTTCCCTGATTTAGTAAAATTTTTCATCAGGTATAACGCGATTATACCTCAAATTTTGAATAAAATAAAAATTTGGAAGAATGTAAACGCCAAACGGGCCGTTCGTAAATCTTTCGAAAATCTAATCCTTATCGAATCGCCCCTGAATACCGGTTTCGCGAATAACCTCCAGCAACCGGGCCGCGAGCGCGTCGCAATTACGGGAAATTTCGGCTATATCGTCGTCCGTGGCATTTCCGATATGAATACCGGCAGTCAAAGAGACTGGCAGGTTCAAAGACTTGCACAGCGTCTCGGCGAACATCCGCCCGACGATGACGTCTTTATGCCCCGGCAGCGGAAGTACCCAACTGTCGCAACCGATTCCGCCGCCTGTCAAACTCTGACGGGGTAGAGAAAGCACGACGCCTCCGACGTGGGGCTTTTCTCCACCCAAAAGATGCGCTATCAATCCACCTTGTGTTATGATACAGCCGCACATTACCTCATGACGCCCGGAGCCTTCATTAATTTCGATCATCGCGATTCTCCGTAATTTACATGTGTTTATATTATAATTATCTCATATAAATATCAAAGTCGGGTGTTGCTGAGGTTGTTCACGCGATTGATAATAAGCGTTTCAGGCGCAAGCGGCGT
>JAITAT010000021.1 GCA_031283975.1 Synergistaceae bacterium | reverse complement strand
AAGAAGATGGACAATGTAATTGCGCATTGGCATGCCATTACTACCGCAGACCTGTTTTATGAGTCGCAGGAGATTGCTTATATATAAGTAAGCGGTCTCCTGCGCTCACGGTCAGCGCTTCAGTTTCGCCACGAAATCACCCATTCTGGTCAGGGCTTCTTTTATCTCGTTTCGCGGACGGCAGTAGGCCAGCCGCATGTAGCCGTCCGGCGCGCCGAAAGGCTGGCCGGGAACGGCCGCCACTCCGGTCTCGGAGAGAAGGCGGGAGCAAAACTCGATGGACGGCAGACCGAGCGCCTTTATATCCGGAAAAGCGTAAAACGCGCCTCTCGGGATCGGGACGTTGATGCCGCCGATTTTTGAAAGCATATCGACCATCATGTCGCGGCGGGCTTTGTACTCGACTATCATCCTGTCGACGTCGGACCGCGCCGAACGCAACGCCTCCGCAACGCCCGCTTGCGCGAACGAGTTCGAGCATGTGGCCAGGCCCTGATGACACTTTATTATGAACGCTCTGGTCTCGGCTGGCATCACAAGCCAGCCGACGCGCCAGCCGGTCATGGAGAACGTCTTCGAGGCGGCTGAAACGGTGAACGTGCGCTCTTTCATGCCGGGCAGAGACGCTATGCTTATGTGCGGCGCGCTATCATCGTAAGCGAATTTTTCATAACACTCGTCGGACAGCACCAGCAGATCGCGGGATTTCGCTATCCCGGCGATCGCTTCCAATTCCGCGCGGGTCGAAGTGGCCCCGGTCGGGTTGTTCGGCGAATTGATCATTATCATCCTGGTCTTGGGCGTTACGGCGCGCTCTATGTCGGCGGGATCAGGCTTGAAGCCGTTTTCGATCTTCGCCGGCACAGCGCGGATAACCCCTCCGGCCATCATTATCTGATCGGCGTAAATGGGGAAATAGGGAGCGGGCACTATGACTTCGTCGCCATGGGTGAGCATGGTCATGAACACAGTCGAAAGTGCCTCCACGGCTCCTACCGTCACCAATATCTCGTTGTCGGGGTCGATATCCATTCCGGCGTCGCGTTTGAATTTCGCCGCAATCTCACGGCGCAGCTCATAAGTCCCGGCCCAATCGGTGTAATGCACGTCGCCCTTTTCGAGCGCGAGGACGACCGCGCGTTTCGCGCACTCCGGCGAGTCAAAATCGGGACGCCCCAGCTCGAGATGTATGATGTCCTGTCCGTTTCTCTGCATCTCATCCGCCAGAGCCAGTATCTCCCGTATACCTCCGCCGAAATTGACGCCCTTCATCTTTTCCACAGGCAGCCTGTAGTCCATAACAACGACCTCCTTCCAAAAAATATATCTTTTGCTTACGGTTTAGGATATCCGCTTACCTTGCCCGTCATCTCCCTTATGACGAGTTTCGCGACCCACACGCGTTTGGCGCCCTTCTCAGATACATCCTCGTGCGGGCCCTTATACTGTCTCATCAATATGGCGAGCGCCCTGTTTTTTTCTTCCAGATCCGTAATTTCCTCGATATTGCCGAAACCGGTGACGCTGCGGTATTTATTGGTGAAATCGGCGCCGGATTCGTCGCGGACGAGTTCCACTCCGACGGACACATTGAACGAAGCCCTCGGGTTTTCGGCGATCATGTCGTTTTTCAGGCCCGAGGGCGCGCCATGCAGGTATATCACGCCGTCTTCGTACCCATAACCTATGGGCAGCGCGTATGGTTCACCGTCCAATGCGGAAAGAGCCAGGACGGCAATCTGTCCTTCCCGCAGGACGTTCTCCATCCATTTCGCGTCCGTGACGAGTTTGTCCTGTCTCCTCATTTTTCGTCCGTTCATCAGTCCATCACCTCGGCTCAAACAGTATAATAAATTTTCTTATATTCAATTTCGGTTCTGAGCGGCACAAAATCCACGGATAACTTTTCCCGCAGCTCCGCCTCGCGAATGTCCAGCATTTCCCCCGAGGAAGCGTGAATCATTATATAAAGATTATAAGGCCATTCGCCCGCGATTTCACTATCGTACATCCCGCGGATGTAACAGTGACTGGCCCAGGGCAGATCGGACACGGCGCGGCGCGCTGCCTCGGCCGCGATATCTTCGCCCACGCCCGACATATCGAAGGCGCAGAGACTGTTTTCCGTCCATCCGGCCCTGTAATGGTCAAAGGAGGCCCCTATCCTGCGAAGAACACCCATATCCGCGAGACACCTCGCTCCCTCGATAAGTTCTTCGGCGTCCATACCACATTTCGCGGCGGCGGCGTCAAAGGGGCGGCTCGAAATTCCGAGCCCGTTCTGCAGCGCGCGCGCGATTTTAAGCGCGTATTCGCCGGAAACGGCAATAGCCGGGGAACGCCGCTCTTCATGTGGAAATTCGGTATTTTCCCCGCCGGAGACGAACGACGGCTTCAGTTTTATCAATCGCGACGCGGCAAGGGCGACGAACTCGCACCCAGCCGACCGGAGCGTTTCGCATATCCCACAGGCTTTTTCCCCGCCGCCGATCAGGGCTGTAAACCAGAGGCGGAGGCGGTGTTTCCTGCCGTAGACGTGCGTGACATTTTTCATGCCGCCGAGGCGCGACACGATTTCTTCTTCCGCTTTCGCGGAACCTCCCGCGCCGAACAGATACCCGTTCAAACCGAACGCCCGGAAGTCGAAAAACGGGCCGAATCTTCTCATGCGGCCGGAGTTCAGCATTTCCCGCGCTATCTCGACGACCCGCGATTCTCTCAGCCCCAATCGGCGCGCGGCTTCCGCGAAAGGCTCCCTTTCAAACCGCAAGCCTTCTTCGAGCATACCGGCCACAAGCTCACAATCTCCGGCGT
>JAITAT010000023.1 GCA_031283975.1 Synergistaceae bacterium | reverse complement strand
CCGGACGTAACAACGGAAAAAAATTGTTGATATTCGGCGATTCGTATATTTATTATGATTATAATTCTTTGGTTGAATTTTTCGCCGAAAGCTTTTCAGAATTTTTGTTTTGCTATTATTTAGGAGATAAGGAAAAGATGATGGATATGGCGGAAGCGTTTAACCCAGACTTTGTCGTATACGAAATTGTTGAAAGAATGGTTCCGCTTTCAGTCGAATAGTTTGGAAAATGTATTCCGATTTAAGAGAAATGAGGAAGTTGTCATGCGGTCTGAGCGGCAAATGAGAATTTTTCTGACAGGGGCATACGGGCAGGTCGGCTGGGAGTTGAGCAGGACATTGATGCCGTATGGCGAGATATACGCCTGCGATAAAGATACCTTGAACTTGCTTGACGAGCCAGAAGTTCGGCGGGCAGTGCGCGATTTCAGCCCCAATGTCATAATAAACGCCGCCGCATACACCGCCGTCGACAGGGCGGAGAGTGACCGCGAACTATGCGATAAACTGAATATAGGGGTTCCCGGCATTCTAGCGGAGGAAGCCGAAAGGCTTGGGGCGTGGATGGTTCATTTTTCGACCGATTACGTTTTCAACGGGAAAAACGACCATCCCTGGACCGAAGACGACGCGCCGGACCCGGTAAATTATTACGGCCGGTCGAAACTGGGCGGAGACACCGCTATCGCTGAAAATTCCTCAAAACACCTCATTTTCCGCACCAGTTGGGTCTACGCCGCCAGAGGGTCGAACTTTCTTTTGACGATGCTGCGTCTTTTCGCCCAAAAAGACGAATTGCGAATCGTCGACGACCAGACGGGTACTCCCACTTTGGCGCGTTATATAGCGCAGGCCGTATCGATTGCTCTGCGGCAAGCTTTTGCGGAAGACGACGCGGCTTTGTCGGGTGTGTACAATCTTGTCGCTTCCGGCGCGACGTCGTGGTACAATTTTGCCCGCGAGATCAGGGATTACGCGGGCGGATTCGCAAAAGTCAAGCTGATGCCGATTGCGTCGGAGGAATATCCGACTCCGGCGGCGCGTCCCAAGTGGTCGGTGTTGTCCGTGGAGAAGATACGGCGAGTGTTCGGCGTTTATCCGGCGCACTGGATGAATGCGATG
The DNA here is from genome assembly GCA_031283975.1 of Synergistaceae bacterium. Lineage (GTDB taxonomy): Bacteria > Synergistota > Synergistia > Synergistales > Synergistaceae > JAIRKI01. Next base: position 1,490 of record JAITAT010000023.1, on the reverse strand, counting down.
AGGCTCTGCATCGACGAGATCAAGGAGAGGCAGTGTACGCGATGAACAACAACTTTGCGGCGGAGCGCGCGCCGCTTGATGGTTTGCTGTTGATAAAGACGAGAGTGTTCGGCGACGGCAGGGGATATTTTATGGAGGTTTATAACCGGCGGAGTTTTGGCGAGCTTGGCGTCGGCGCCGCGTTCGTCCAGTGCAACCGTTCGCGTTCCCGCAGGGGGACGCTGAGGGGCTTGCATTTTCAAAAATGTCACCCGCAGGGCAAGCTGGTCAGCGTCTCGCGGGGAGAGGTCTTTGACGTTGCCGTCGACCTGCGGAAATCGTCTCCGTCGTTCGGGAAGTGGTTTGGCGTCAGTCTGCGCGAGGATGACGGCACGATGTTTTATGTCCCGCCGGGATTCGCGCACGGTTTTTACGTCGTCTCCGAAATCGCCGATTTTTCATATCTGTGCACCGATTTTTACGAGCCTGAGGATGAGGCCGGATTGTTGTGGAACGACCCTGACGTAGGAATAAACTGGCCGATCGAAAACGGCGGCGACGTGATTGTCTCTGACAAAGACGGAGCCAACCCCACACTGGGCGGCTGTTTCGTCTATCCTTGAATAGCGGGAGTGATACTCGTTGATAAAGAAAGGGATAATTCTCGCAGGAGGGCTCGGCACGAGACTTTACCCGCTGACACTCGCGGTCAGCAAACAGCTTCTGCCCGTGTACGACAAACCGATGATCTATTATCCTCTTTCCACCCTCATGCTGGCTGGGATAAGAGATATTCTGCTGATATCTACTCCGGGGGATATAGGTCAATACCAACGGCTTCTCGGCGACGGATCGCAGTGGGGAATAAACTTGGCCTACCGCGTGCAGCCGACGCCGGGGGGATTGCCGCAGGCTTTCACCCTGGGCGCCGATTTTCTCGCCGGAGAGGGCTGCGCGTTGATTCTGGGGGACAATATATTTTACGGGGCCGACATGGGCGGCAAGATGAGCGAGGCCGCGGCGCGCGATGAGGGAGCCACGATTTTCGCCTATCGGGTAAAAGATCCTGAGCGGTACGGCGTTGTGGAGTTCGACACGAATGGTATGATAAAAAGCCTCGAGGAAAAACCGCCGTTCCCAAGATCATGCTTTGCCGTGGTGGGGCTTTATTTTTTCGACGCCACGGTTGCGGGCAAAACGGAAAAGCTTGCCCCGTCCCAACGGGGTGAGTTGGAGATAATCGATCTGATCCGCATGTACCTGGAGCAGGGCGCTTTGAAGGTGAAAACGCTGGAACACGGGTTCGCGTGGCTCGATACCGGCACCCACGAGGCATTGTCGGAAGCAGGCACTTTTATCGAAGTGGTTCAAAAAAGGCAGGGACTGATGGTGGCCTGCCCGGAGGAAATAGCGTATTTGAACGGATGGATAAAAGCAAGCGATTTGGAGAAATCCGCGAAACTCCTGAACGGTTCCGATTACGGCAAATAACTGACCGGGTTGCTGACGCG
>JAITAT010000224.1 GCA_031283975.1 Synergistaceae bacterium | reverse complement strand
GGGGGATACCAGCGATACATTCCGAGGGGAAACTTGAATACCTGCCCATTCTTCACGGCGGTCACGTTTTTCCGTGCCCCGGTATGGTATTGTTGAGGAGATCTTCGGGAAGACGCGGGCTGAAATTTGTGATGAAAATTATCTCAGGATCCCACTCGTAAATCTGCTCCATGTTGATCTCGGGATAGTCGCTCAAACCACGCGCGACGTTAATCGCTCCCGTCGACTCCAGCCAATACTGACCAAAAGCGTCGTGTCCGGCAGTGACGATGACATTGTCGTCGTACTCGAATAAGATGAGCGCGCGAGGTCTTTTGACGTCGGGGGCGGATTTTATTTTGGATGTTATCTCCTCGTGTACTGTCCTTCCGTAATTCACTATGCCGGAAGCCCTGTCCTCCTGCTGAAGGACCTCTCCCAACAGTTTTACCCAGCTTTCCAGGGTGGCTATCGTGTCGCTGCCTTTGTGCGTTGTGGAAAACGCGACGGCCGGAATCCCCGCCTTCGCGAACGTCTCTTTATTGTCCACCGGATTGTCGGCGTTGCAAAATACGACGTCTGGCTTCAAATTCATGAGTTCCTCGATGTTGAGGTTGCCATTCCGCAGGTAACTCGTGTTCGCGTCCACTATGCCTGGCATGACGACCGCGAGTATGGAATTCTTGGCGGCACTCATGGACGTCTCGCCCATTCCCACGAGTTTTTCGGACGATCCCTCGAAGAGACAGTAAACGGACGGAAGGGGCCAGATCGACGCGAAAGCGATTCGGTTTATCTGTTCCGGCAGCTCGACCGTGTCTCCCGCGTGGTCTATTACCGTTCGAGGCGCCGCTGAAGCCGGTGTTCCCGGCAAAAACGGCTCCGAAAAAATCAAAAGCCCCGACGCGACTGCCGCCATTATTCCCAAAGCGAAGTTTCCAAATGTTTTCCCTTTTCTCATACAGTGTGACCTCCTGTCTTTTTTATGCGTTTTGTCCGATCCTGGTTTTTTCCGCGGTAGTTATGGAAATCGGAATCACGCTCTTGTGTATTTGATTTTCGAATGAAAAATCCCTTATCAGCACCCTGACATCGAACGCGCCGCACATGTTCATTTCATTTACGATTTCATTTGTCGGCCCGTAAAGGCTTTTTCCGCCGGGCGTCAATATTAGCGAAATATCGGCTATTTTCAAGGCGTGAGCCGGATAGTGAGTGTTCACGATTGCGGCAATCCCCGAATTTTTTGAGAGATTTGAAATAGTCTCAAGTACGATTATCTGGTTTTTGAAATCAAGGTTGGATTCCGGTTCGTCCAGAACCAGAAGCTCGGGTTTAGCGGAAATAGCCCTCGCTATGAGTACCATTTGAAGTTCGCCCCCGCTCAATTCATTGCATTTTTTGTCGCGGAGCGGCAAAATGCCGATATGCTCCATCGATTGCAGCGCTATGTCCCTGTCCGCCGCGCTGGGCTGCGCGAAAGCGCGCAGGTGCGCGGTGCGCCCCATAAGAACCATTTCCTCCGCGGTATATGAGAGGCCGGTATTTTTCGACTGCGGCACGTAGGCTATTCTCTTCCATATTTCGTCGTACCTCATGGAGTTGAACGCTCTGCCGTCGATGTACGTAGCTCCGGAATCCCATTTCAGAAAACCCATCATACAGCGGAGCAGAGTGGTCTTGCCTATTCCGTTTGGGCCGAGGACTGACATCACCTGCCCGGAGGAGACGGAGAACATAATGTTCTCCAGAATTTTACGGTCCTTGTATCCGAAACATCCGTTTTCAACCGAGAAGATCACAGCTTGGCGCCCCCGGTCTTTCGAAGAAGCAGGATGAAGAACGGCGCTCCGACGATGGCGGTGAGGACAGAGACCGGAATTTCGGCGGCGGTCGCGCTGCGCGCCACGGTGTCTATTATGACCATCATCGCTCCGCCCAGCCCTATGCAGGATGGAATGACACGCCTGTTGTTTCCTCCGTACAGCATTCGCGACATGTGCGGTACCAACAGGCCTATCCAGCCTACCTGCCCGCAAAGGGAGATTCCCGCCGCCGTTACCATGGTGGAGGCGAGCATCACGGCGAGACGAGTGTTTTTGACGTTGATGCCCAGGGATTTCGCCTCGTCCTCCTGCAACGACAGTATGTTGAGCCTCCAGCGCAGAAGAAAGAGAATGGATATTCCCGCCGCGATGAACGGCAGGCCTCGGGCGAGGCTTTTGAAGTTCGCTTTCGCCATACTGCCCAGCAGCCAGTAGGTAATGGTGGGAAGAGTATCTTCCGGATTGGCAAGATACTGAACGAGCGAAAGAAAAGCCTGGAAGAGCGCGGAGACGACTATTCCGGCCAGTACGACCATCACGGCCGAGTTATTGCCCTTGCGCCCGCTTATCGCCGTTGTGATGAGCAGAGCGATAAAGCCGCACCCCATAGCGCTCATCTGTACTATAAACATATCGGCGTGAAAGAGGAGAGCGATGGCCGCGCCGAAAGAAGCGCCTGTCGCCACCCCGAGTGTGTCCGGAGTCGCGAGAGGATTGCTGAAAAGTGCCTGAAAAGAAGCTCCCGCGACGGACAGACCGCTCCCCCCGAGAAGAGCCAGCAGAATACGGGGCAGCCGTATGCTGAAAATCACCGATTCGGTTATAGGCGGAATCTCCAGCCCGGACAGAGGAGAGAACAATGCTTCCAGGGTCTCGATTATCCCGATGCTGTAGCGGCCTATGCCTATGCATACGAGCGCGGTCACGAACGGCGCCAAAGCGATGATCGCGTCGAGCGCGCGAACGCGCCGAACTTTTGAGCCCGCCGCGTCTGTCGGCTGCGTTTCAGAGCTGCGAGGCTTCGCGCGTTGGGTTGAAGATTTTATACAGGTCATCGTCCGTAAGCTTGACATTGTAAAATCTTTCATAGTAATTGAGAACCTCGCCCTCGAAGTTCATATTGGGAAAAAGATCGGGGTGTGTTTTCTGTGCGAGCCATTTGAGGGCGAGCGGCGTGTCGGAAGACGGGGGAAACCAGCGGTACATTCCGAGAGGGAAC
>JAITAT010000016.1 GCA_031283975.1 Synergistaceae bacterium | reverse complement strand
CACAACGTGCTCAACGCCAAAGCGCACGATAAAGAAGCCGTGATAGTGGCCCAGGCCGGGCGGCTGTCGGCCGTCACCGTGGCGACCAACATGGCGGGGCGCGGCACCGACATAGTGTTGGGCGGCAACGCCGAGTACATGTCCCGTGAGGAAGCGGCTAAACGCGGTTTTGAATCCGGTTCGGACGGTTACGAAAAAATTCTCGCGCAATTCAAGGCGCAATGCGCCGAGGAACACGACAAAGTAGTGGCCTTTGGAGGTTTGCGAATAATCGGTGTGGAACGTCACGAATCCCGAAGGATAGACAATCAGCTCCGCGGGCGATCCGGCCGCCAGGGAGACCCCGGAGAGAGCAGATTTTACGTGGCGCTGGAGGACGATCTGCTGAGGCTCTTCGGCGGGGAAAAAGTGCAGTCCATAATGACGAAGCTCGGCATGGAAGAAGGCGAGTCGATAGAGAATTCCATTCTCACGAGACAGATTGAGGGCGCGCAGAAAAAAGTCGAGGCTATGCACTTCGACGTCAGAAAACAGCTCCTGTCGTACGATGATGTGATGAACCAGCAGCGCGAAGCCGTTTACAGAGAACGCGACGAAATACTATCCGGAACCGATACTATCGAACGCACCTTTGGTATAATGGAAGACACGCTGTCATCGATATTGGGGAATGTGTCCGGCGATTCCGGCGAACCAGACGTAAAAGGCGCGGCGACCAGGCTCAAGTCGATATTCTGGCCGGGCATAGAAAACCATCTGAACGGGGTTGAAACGCCGTCCGACATGTCCGGAGCCGAGGATAGGATAAAGGCGGAACTGCGGGCGCGTTTCGACGGCAAAATAGCGGAACTGGGAACGGAAAACGCCGCCCGAGTGATGAGGTATGTGTTGCTGCAGGTTCTCGACGCCAGTTGGAGAGAGCATCTTCTGGGGATGGATGAGCTGCGCAGGGGCATAGGGCTGCGCGCCATAGGGCAAAAGGATCCTCTGCTCGAGTACCAGTTCGAGTCTTACGAACTCTTTCAACAGACACTTCAGGGCGTGCGCGAAAAAGTAGCGGAGTACGCGCTTCGGGTGACTGTGGTATCGCGCGAGAGGCAGCCGTCGGGAAGGACGCTGCTGAATGATAGGGACGCGATTCCCTCCGGTTTGAGGGATTCTTCCGCGGTTTCCGGCGCAATGGCCGGAAATGCCAGAGTGTTGCCTGTTCAGAAGGGCAAAAAAGTTGGAAGAAACGATCCGTGTCCGTGCGGAAGCGGCAAAAAATACAAGTTCTGCTGCGGAAGAACGCCTCATGCTTCCTGACGCGCGATCAGCGATAAAAATCATAAACCCGGGGGTTATTATGAGACGCGTTTTTATATTCGTATCATGTGCGTATTTGTTATGCTGCCTGTTTGCCTCTTCAGCCGCTTCTTTCGAAGAATGGGATGTTCGGAGGGAGATAATGCGCCTCAAGGCCGAAGCGCCCACGCTTGCGGCTTTTCCCGAAATAGGGGGAGTGGTATGGCTGAACGCGGACAGGTATTCGCTGTCGGAGAGCGGAGGCAAACTCCACGAGAGCATATATCTGATGCTGTTGGGTTACGGCGCTCCCGGAAACGAAGTAACGTCCCGCAGGATACCTTATCCGCCCGGCGAAGGCGCTAAACTCGAGATAAAAGAGGCGGCGTGGTATGACCAGTTCGACGGCGAGCGCGTCGGCGAACTGGCGTTCCGCGAGTACGACGAAAACGGCATAAAAGGAATGGAAATCGATTTTCCGGGGGAATCCGAAGGTTATGTCATAGCCGTGACCGCTCTTGAGACTGTCCCGGGACAGTACCGTCTCGACGATGTCCTCTCGCTAGCCGGGGAACTCCCGGTATGGGAGCGCAAGGTCGAAGTTGAAGTGCCGGATGGAATGCGCGTATATTGGGAAGGCTCGGGCGTTATGGAGCCGGAACGTGTGAAAAACGGGCGTATCGAACGTATAACGTGGACGCTGATGAACGAGCCCGTGTGGAAGAGCGAGGGGCTGGTGAGCGCGGGGCGTCCGGCTCTGGTTTTCAGCCTCGACCATGGGCAGTTGTCGAACCTGAAAAGTCTGAGAGAACTCGAACGCGCGCCTTACGCGCCCAAAATACCCGGTTCAGTCGCGTCGGCCAGGGCAAGTTTGAGCAAAACCGTCGAAAACATCGGCAGATATATGTCCGCGCGCATGATATCCGGGCCCGGTTCCGACATGGTGCGGCCGATCGAGCGTATAGCGCCCGACGGGCCGTGGACGGGATGGGAACAGGTTATGATAGCCCGCGGATGGCTGTCGTCCCTCGGTTTTGACGCTGATATTTACTGGCGGCAGCGCCTCTCCGTCGGTTCGGATGGCCCGGACTCATTGTTGGTGTGGCAGGAGCCTGTTATCAAGGTGACGAGCGGCAAGGAGGAAATTTACTACAAATCCGGCAATTCCGGCAGATACGGCATACTGCACCCGTCGCTGTACGGAGTGCCGCTGTATAGAGCCGGCAGTGCCGGAGTGGAGCGAATTGTGACGCCAACGGGCTCTGCGGCCGAACACACGCTTACGCAAAGGTGGAAGGTATCCATCGGAGAGGACGGGGTGGCTTCGGGTGTACTCGATATCACTGTGAACGGCGCGTGGATGAATGTACTCGCTCTCGACGCGGACGTTTCCCTGGAGGAGCTTTCGTCGAGGATATTGAAAAATTTCAATTTCAACGTCCCGAGCATCGAACTCGAAGCGAAATCGATGAGACGAACCGGCAGAGGATGCAACGTCAGCTTTGCCGTGAATGCCGCGCCTGGAATAGTATCCGGCAACGACATACTGTTCAGGCTCATGGGAGCGCTTCCGGTCTGTTTTGAGGAAATACCGCGGAATGCCTCCAAATATACGCTGCGTTTTCCCTTCATATTTGAAATAAACTCGGTAATATCGACGCCTAAGGGTTACAGGACACTATCTTTGCCTGAAAAGTCGCAGAGGGGCGACTCGAAAGCCGAACTGGTCCAGTCCATGGAGCACTGGCCGAGAAAAAGACAGGCGGAAGCGTCCTGCCGATGGATGGTCCGCGCTTACGATATAGACGAGTATATCTCGGGCGGAATTGCGGAGCAGCTCGGTCTCGTAACGGCGTGGACGGAAATGGCCATACCGCTCAGAAAGTAGATAATCGCCCGGAGGTTTTGATCATGGATAACAACAAGGGGAAAACAGCGTCACTGATAAAGGCGGCCGTGGAATCCGCGGCGTCGGATGCCGGCGTAAAACTGCCCAATGATTTTTCCGTTCTCCTCGAGCGCCCGAAAATCGCGCAAAGAGGAGACTGGACGACCAATGTAGCGATGAAGTTCTCAAAGCTATTTGGCATGTCTTCACTGGAACTCGCTTCTGAAATATCCGGCAGAGTAAAAACGGAAAATGTCATAGACCGGATAGAAGTCGCCCCGCCGGGATTTATAAACATCACTCTCGCTAAAAATTGGATGGCGGAGACAATAGAATCCGTAATGACGCTCGGGGCGAAATACGGCGCAAGCGACGCCGGAAAAGGGAAAAGAGTGCAGGTCGAATTTGTCAGCGCCAACCCAACCGGGCCGCTTCACCTGGGACATGGGCGCGGCGGAGCGGTGGGAGACGTCATGTCCTCCATACTGGCTTTCGCCGGATGGGAAGTCGAGCGAGAGTATTACGTAAACGACGCCGGGCTTCAGATGGAAAACCTCGGCAAATCGACCCAGTCGCGTTATTTCGCCCTCTTTGGGCGGGAAGACGCGCCGTTTCCGGAGGACGGATACCCGGGAGACTATATCGACGAGATAGCGCGCGCCATAGCCGGGGAACGCGGTGATTCTCTGTTGAATCTTCCGCTGGATGAAACGAGGTCTTTTTTTCGCGACAGAACATGTGAGTCCGTGCTCGGTATGATAAAGGAAGATCTCGCGGAGTTCGGGATAAAATTCGACGTATGGTTCTCTGAGAAGTCGCTTTACGGCGATGATCTGACCGAACGAACCATATCGCTCCTGAAAGATAACGGGTACGCTTACGAACAGGACGGCGCCGTGTGGTTCAGAGCCACGGCGTTTGGGGATGACAAGGACCGGGTGATGATCAGGAATAACGGCGTGCCCACTTATTTCACGTCGGATACCGCGTATCTTCTCGACAAATACGAGCGTAAATTTGATCTTCTCATCTACGTTTGGGGCGCCGATCATCACGGTTACGTGCCGAGGATACGCTCGGTCAATAAAGCGCTGGGCGCGAGCGACGAAAGCCTCGAATTTATGCTGATTCAATTTGTGAGCCTTCTGCGAAACGGCGCGCCGGTGGCGATGTCCAAGAG
>JAITAT010000014.1 GCA_031283975.1 Synergistaceae bacterium | reverse complement strand
TCTTTTGCTCCGCGCAGCCTGCGCGCGCCGATGAATTCGTCTATGGCTTTGGAAATGCCGAACTTCCGGAAAAATTTATCCACCCAATAAATGCTTGCCTGTGGTGTGATATTGCTCATGCCTTCTACCCTTGAACCACAGCCCAAAAGAGTACAAAACCTTGTCGACCTGTGATACAACAGGTGTTAAACTGTGTCTGTCCAAATAAAAATTTTCACAGGCGAGGTGCTATTATAATGTCGGAAAAACAGAAAAGAATCGATAGTTTGTATGGAAGGGTTCGCGCATAATGTTCTTTTCGTTGTATTCGCCTGTGGCTATATCGTTTTTTTTGATTCTTCACTGTTACGTTCTCTGGAAACTTTTGCCCTGTATCGCTAAAAAATGGCGGATGATCGGATCGCTGATATATTTTGTGCTCTCCGCGATTTTTCTGACGTTCCCCCTTCTTTTACGATATGGGCTGCTCGCTGGCGGTTCTCGCCAGGCTGAGATAATGTTCGCTTTGTCGATTACGGAGTTCGTGCTCGTCTCAATGTTATGTTCGGCGATCGTGTTCACGGATGTACTGAGGATCTGTCTGGGATTGTGGGACAGGTGGCGTAAAACGGATTTGGAACCCCGAATCACACTGCGGAAGGCATCCGTTTTTTCGCTTGCGGCGGTGGCGTGCGTCGTCATCTATGGATGCTTCGAGGCCTGGAATGTACGGAGAGTCGATATCCTCATCCCAACCGAAAAACTTCCTCCGGGGGTCAGCCACTTGCGCATTGTACAGGTCAGCGACGTTCATCTGGGCGGTGTCTACTACACGAGTCACCTCGAACGGATAATGAAAATCGTCAGGGAGGCTGAGCCGGACATTTTCGTGGTAACAGGGGATCTCGTCGACGGAAACATGCGGCACAGGCTGCGCGAATCGGAACTCGTCGCCGCGCACGGTGCGAAATACGGGGCGTTCGCCGTGACCGGCAACCATGAATATTATTACAACATCGACGAAGCCGTGGAATTCATCGCAAAATCAGGACTTACGCTGCTCGACGACAGTTTTGCCGAGGCGGGCGGGATAGTGATCGTCGGATTGGACGACAACACCGAAATATGGCCGCCGAAGCTAGATGTGCCAAAAGATCGCTTCGTTCTCCTACTGAAACATCATCCGCAAATACCGAAATTCGGAGCGGGAAAATTCGACCTGCAACTCTGCGGACACACTCACGGAGGGCAAATATGGCTGTGCAATCTCGCGATGAAGCGCGCCTACAACATGACTCAAGGAATGTCGAAACACGGCGGCAATCTCGTTTACGTCAGCAACGGAGCCGGTTTTTGGGGTCCGCCCCTGCGTCTTTTGGCGCCTCCAGAAGTGACGGTTTTCGATCTGGTGAACGTAAATGCTGTTTCGAGCGCACCGCCCATTGTGCGGCAAAAATATCGTGTTCAAAAAATGCGAGTGCTGACTTCTACATAATAGCCATCCACGAATCGCCCCGGGCTTAGTGGAGAGTTCTGATTCCAGGAAACCCGGGGCGATTCATCTCGGTCTCAATCCCCCGAGAAGCGTTTCCAGAAACGTTTCAGACGTTCGGCCAGTTTTACCTCGCTCCCTATCTTTCCCGGAAAATAAAACCTCGACGGTTTGGGCAGGTAGCTTTGCGGCGTCCAATGTCTCGGGTCGTCGTGTGGGTAGACATAGCCCTCGCCGTCGTTCCTCAGATGCCGCGGTACTTCCATGATGTCGCCTGACTGCACTGCTTCCTCGGCTGCTTTTATCGCCAAGTAGGCGCTGTTGCTTTTCGGAGCGGAAGCTAGGTATATCACTGCTTCCGAGAGTATCAGCTTTGCCTCGGGCAACCCGACGCGGTCACATGCGGCGGCGGCACTCTCGGTTATGACGAGCGCCATGGGGTCTGCCAGCCCGACGTCCTCCGACGCCAATATACAGAGCCTGCGGCAGATGAACCTGACGTCGTCGCCGGAGGCCAGCATCCGCGCCATCCAATAGAGCGCGGCGTCGGGGTCGGAGCCGCGCACGCTCTTTATCAGGGCCGATATGACGGTGTAGTGATCCGTACCGGCCCTGTCGTAACGCAATGCCTGACGGCCCGTAGCTTCATCGGCCGCCTCCCGCGTGAGAAGGCTGCCTCCGCCCATGGCCGCTCCGGACGCGGCGGTCTCCAATCTTGTCAGAGCCTGCCGCGCGTCTCCGCCGCAGAGCGAGGCGATATGTTCCAGCACGCCTTCCTCGCATTCGAGTCCGAGACGTCCCAGTCCTCGCGTTTCGTCAGACATGGCGCGCCGGAGGAGCTGCGATATCTCTTTTTCCCCGAGCGGCTGCAGTGTATAAACTATCATGCGCGACAGCAACGTCTTGTTTATCTCGAACCACGGATTTTCGGACGTTGTACCTACCAGAATTATGTCGCCGCGTTCGACCGCCGGCAAGAGGACGTTCTGCTGGCTGCTGTTCAGGTGATATATCTCGTCGACGAACGCGACCGCCGTCCTGCCGGAATCCTCTTTGAACGCGACAGCCTCGTCCAGCAGTTCGCGTAACTGTGAGACTTTAGCGCTCACCGCGTTGATTTCGAGCAGTTTGCGCCCCGTTTCGGCCGCCATAAGTCGCACAAGCGTCGTTTTCCCAATCCCCGGATTTCCGTAGAGAATGCAGCTGGGTATCCGTCCCTGTTCGATCAGGGCGCGAAGCGGTTTGCCAGCGCCTATGAGATGATCCTGCCCGACATACTCATCCAGCTTCACCGGTCTCATCCGTTCGGCAAGCGGAGTTTCGTACGACGCGGATTCCTCGCGAAATTCCAGAAAATTTCCCATCGTTTCAGCCGAGGGATGACAGAAATTCGGGCAGTCCGTCCGCGTCAGGCGGCGGGGAGACGGCGGCCCCGCTGGAATTTCCGGCGACCGACGCGAAAGGCCAGCGTCCCCGCAGAAACACACTTATCGTTTCGGTCATTCTCAAACCCATGCAGGCCGCGTCGAACGAAGGGTTCAGTTTCCACAAACCCGGCGAAAATATTTCGTCTCCTACGATAAAACCGCCCGCGCCGAGTGAAGCGGCCCGGGCTATCCAGGCGTCCAGACTTGGGCGAGGCGATCGCGGCAGCGGCAGGAATATTTTATGAACCCTGTGCAGAAAATCACGCCCGAATTTACCCGCGGCCTCTTTATACTCCCACGGAACAAAATCGGATGGATTCCTCAAGTTTTCCAGAAACCCGCTCATCGACGGGAAATAACACTCGAGCCATTCGCTCCATCCCGGC
>JAITAT010000156.1 GCA_031283975.1 Synergistaceae bacterium | reverse complement strand
ATTTTTAAAGATGAATTCGCCGCTATCGACGGGATAGAACTGCGCAAACTCCCAGACCCCGAAGGCGACAGCGGTACTTTTATCACCTTCTTCGTGAAAAACGACGAAACTGCCCGCAAGGTGGCGCGTTCGCTGAAAGAATCGGGGACCGAAGGCGTGTTCCACTGGTACGACAACAACTGGCACTATATAAGGAATTGGAAGCACTTCAAGGAAAGGAATTTCGTCAATCGTGTTCCCGGAGACATTCTGGACGGAATGCCCGATTATACGAAGCGCGAATTCAAATCCGACGCGATAGTGTCGCGCGCCGTATCCGTCACCATAAAACTCGGCTGGAAGAGCGAAGAGGCCGCCGAAAGGGCGAAACGCGCGGCAAAAGCGATAAGACACGCGCTTTAAATTTACGCGGGGAGTGAGACGACTTTGAAAAAACTCAACACGAGAGATATCTGCATGACGGGCATCTTCACCGCCTCAATGGCTGTTATGGCGCAGATAAGCGTTCCGATGCCGCTCGGGGTGCCGATGACGATGCAGACGTTTGCCATATCGCTGGCGGGGGTGATATTGGGCGCAAGAGGAGGATTTTTCTCCACGCTGGCATACGTGCTGCTAGGCGCGGCCGGCATACCCGTATTCGCAAACTTCACCGGAGGTATGGGAATAATCCTCGGTCCCACCGGAGGTTTCATCATATCGTTTCCTCTTATGGCGGCGCTTATAGGCTGGGGCGCCGACAATGGCGGAAAACAGATGATCGCCGGATTTATCGCCGGCAACATCGTGAACTTCGCGGCGGGAATGATATGCTTTACGCTGAGCACGGGCAAGGGGTTGGATGTGGCTTTCACCGCCTGCGTGCTGCCGTTCATACCGACCGCGATAGTGAAAGCCGCGGCGGCTGGCGCCGTGGGGCTCAACATAAGAGCCCGCGTCATGGCTATAACGTAAGGGCGCGGACTCGCCAATGGCGTTCGTATTATATTTAATTGATTTGCGGTTTTTATTCCATTCATGAAGGGACGCGAGGATATGCCTCGAAAAATTACGGTGCTGCTTGGCAGCCCAAGGAGAAACGGAAACAGCGAGACGTTGGCCGCGTCTTTTGTCGAGGGCGCGGCGAAAGCCGGGTACAAGGCGCAAATTATCAGGGTAAACGGGCTCAAAATCGGCGGTTGCATAGACTGCCGGAGGTGTTGGGCGAACAAGACGCATTGTTTTCTCAACGACGATATGAAAGAAGTATACGCGTCTATCGACGAGTCGAGCGTGATAACTTTCGCGACCCCGCTCTATTTCTATTCCTGGCCCACCCAGATAAAACCCGTATGGGACAGGCTCCTCCCCTATTTTTCCCCAAATTCCAAGGTGGACGTGTCGGGGCTCAGAGCCGTTCTTCTGGCCACAGCCGGGGATAACGACGACAAATGTTCCGACGGTCTCAAAAAATCCTTTGAACTCGCCTGCGATTACGCCAAGTGGCAAATAGCCGGGGAATTGCTGGTAACAGGAGTTTACGAGGCGACGGCGGTTTCGTCGAAGGAAGAAGTATTGAAACAGGCGTTCGAAATGGGGAAAAACCTCAAGTCCGAATGACGTTACGGCACGGTTGGCATCACTATGGAAATACAGTTCCGCAAGTTGGATTGGACTGATTATTTATGTCGCGCTGCGCTATTTTTACGTTGGTAGGGTATTACAACTACGGGAATCGCTTGGTTTGCGCCGCCGCCTGTAAAATCTTCGCTTCGCTCGGCGTGGGCGCCGAGATCATGCTCGTCGAAGACGAAAATGAAAACTTGTCGTTTCCCGCGAGGTTAAAGCGTAAAATCAAAAAAACTCTGCGTCATCCTTTTGAGAAAATACTCATCAAGGCATGCCTTTTTCCAGTGACGCGCCTTGCGCGAGAGATAAAGAAACGAAAATACGCTGAAATCAATCGATTGCGGCAGGAACGTTTCCGCGGATTTTCGGCGGAACACATCGTCGAAAAAGACTATGACCTGAGCAAAACACATTTTCCTCCGTCTTTCCCCGGGCGGGTCGATTTTTTCGCGATAGGCGGGGATCAGGTCTGGAATCCGTTTTTTGAGTGTGCCAACGTTCCCGAATCAATTTATTTCCTGCCCTTTGTGAGAGATAACCAACGGGCGTTTATGTTCTCGACCAGCTTCGGCATATCAAAGAAGGCGTTTTTCGATAAAACCGCGGAAACTCCAGGACTTCTCGATGCCTACCGCGACGCGTTGTCCAAGATGGTTTTAATTTCCTGCCGCGAGGATGCCGGCGTTGAAATCACCCGCGAACTCGCGGGAAAAGGAGAAGTCATCGTCGATCCCACGATGACCCTTACGCGGGAAGAATGGCTTCGCATAGCGAAAGAACCCGAGTTTTTGAAGTCTCGGCTGAAGGGCCGGAAAGGATACATTTTGTCGTATTTTCTGGGCACGCTCCCGCGTTTGTTGAAGAATCGGAAGAGCGCGAGAAAGCGATTCTGTTCCTAAAAACTGTGTTCGGCGAAATGAAAAATTCAAATGCCAATCCATGCTAGATAGAGAAGAGATAACCGAAAATCGGCCGCATCGGACAAACCGCCTGAAACTCAGTGTTATCATGGCGTATGCCAACATATTCGCCAGCTTGTTGTATAACTTGCTGATAACCCCTGTCGTCATACGGATGTACGGACAGAGCGAATACGGAATATTCAGCGTCTGTACGTCGGCTATTCAGTATCTCAATCTCTTTCAGTTCGGATTCGGCGCGACGTA
>JAITAT010000153.1 GCA_031283975.1 Synergistaceae bacterium | reverse complement strand
CAATCATATCCCGGCCTATCGTAATGGCCGAACCGTCGCGCGGGACGCGAATCTGCCGATGGCTTCCCCCCTTGATTAACTATTTTTGTGATTATAAAAACGACTTAAGAAAGAATTCGTGCGCAAGCGCGGCAGAGCGTAAAACTATCCCTCCCAGCGTTTGAAGCCCGGTGTTTCTATTCCGAAACGGTCAAGTGCTTTTGCCGCGATATGCCTTGTCATGTCCTCGACGGAGAGACTGTTATAGTATGAGAGCATGGCTGGCATTATTATCACACCGATTCTTGCGAGTTTCAGCATGTTTTCCAGGTGAATGGCACTCAAGGGAGACTCACGCACCACCAACACGAGAGGGCGGCCTTCCTTTATCGTGACATCCGCGGCGCGCAGCAGCAGGTTTTCCGAATATCCACAGGAGATGCCGGCCAGTGTCTTCATGCTGCATGGCGCTATGATCATACCAGACGAACGGAACGTCCCACTGGATATGGCGGCGCCAATATCGTCAATTGGGTGCGCTCTGTCGACGAGAGAGACGACTTCGTCAAATGTCTTGTCCGTCTCCGTTTCTATGGTGCGCACCGCCCCGCGAGACACGACGAGATGCGTTTCCCAGCCGGTCAAATTTCTGAGTATCCCCAGCAGCGATATTCCTATACAGGCGCCGCTGGCGCCGCTCATTCCGATAACGAGCCTTTTCGTTTCTTTTGACATGATACATTCACCTTCCAGCGTTCACGCCCTCAGCACGCCAGCAAGCAGCGCGGACAGAGCGGCGGCGAGCGCGTACGAGTTCCAGTAAAGGATCAAAGCGCGTTTGAGGCATAATTTATCCGGGCGCGGCCCATCCCCTATAAATGGTTTGTCATTCAGAACCCCGAAGTAACTGACCGGCCCGCACAGCATCACGCCAAGCGCCCCGGCAAAAGCCGCTATCGGATATCCTGAATTGGGGCTGGAAAGTTTCCCGCCGTCGGCAAACGCGCGGCGAAGCGTCCCCACGATTCCGCCCGGATACGAAGCCAGGGCCGCGATCAACACAGACAGGCGCGCGGGGATGAAATTCAGCGCGTCGTCCAGCTTCGCCGAAATATAACCGAAATCGGCGTACTCTTCAGTCTTATAGCCGGCCATGGCGTCGAGTGTGTTCGATATTCTGTGAATCCACGCCAGAACGGGACCGCCCAGGGCGGCGTAAAACAGAGTCGCGACTGTCGAGTCGCTGAAATTCTCCGACAGTGTCTCTATGGCGGACGATACCACAGCCGTCTCGTTCATCGAATCGACGTCCCGGCTCACCAGCAAGCGCAATTTTTCCCTGCCCGCGACTATGCCTCCGACCTCAAGAGCGTCGGCGACGCCTCCGACCTCACGGGCGAGACACGTTCCTCCTATGGCGAAATATATCAAAATTCCGTCGGCGACGACGCCCAAATTTCCGGCGCGTGAAAAGAAAACCGAGACGAGGATGACGGGGACTATGAAAATGATCATATTGAGCGCCGCGAAGACGAATCCCCTCGCTTTCGGATGAATGGGAATCGCCCTGCACAACGGCTCGATATACGATATCAAGCGCCCGAGCACCCTGACGGGATGCCAGCTCCAGGATGGGTCTCCGAGCGCGAAGTCGAGACATAGCGCGATAAGCAATGATAAAACGGACAAATCGAGTCCCCCGCATAAAAAAATACTGGACAACCACCGCCAAGTATGATTGAATATCTAAACGCGCCGAGGTGGCGGAATGGCAGACGCAGCGGACTCAAAATCCGCCGTGGGCGACCACGTGGGGGTTCGAGTCCCCCCCTCGGCACCAACTTTTAAATCTCACCCGAACGCGCTCCGAGATTTTCAATTGTTTGTCATTTCGTCAACGCCATTTCTCCTCCGTCTCTGCTTATGAGCCTGAGACCGCCTTTGTGAAGCACGAAGCGGACGACTTCGGGCAAAAATTTAAGGAATCTGTCTTCCTGTTCCATCATTTCCGGCGTTCCGGCTTTTCTAGTCGAAACCCCGTTTGAAATGATGATCCTGTCGCCGTAAGCGAGCCACGGCGCCGTGTAGTTGTTTACCGACGCGCTGCCGCTCACTTTTCCGTCCGCGCCAAACGTTACGGTGACGGCGGAACCCGCTATTACGTCCGTTCCGTCTATGCCGACGGCTTTCCACTCGATCCCGGTCGGCATACTTTGCCCGGCAAGCCATATTTCGCCCGAGGGCAGCCAATAATCGTAGCCCTTGTAGTCTTTGCCCCTCAGGCATAGCGTCGCGGCGGCGCCTTTACTCCAGAAATACGTCTCCGGGTCGCCGGGCGCTTCATATTTCGCCCCCGACGCGGTTATGACTTGTCTCAGCGCGTAATTCCCGCCGTCTGCGGTCACTGTCAGTTCCTTCCAGCCGGAGGCCTCTCTCAGCAGCACATAACGGTTGTACTCCTTGCCCTCGATGGTGAGAACGGCTTCAGCCCCATCGCTCCGGAACATGGTTCCGGGATCGCCGGGAGTCTCGTATTTCTCGCATGACTCGGTCTCAACGCGCTCCATGACGTACGTCCTGTCGCCGAGAACCACCGAAACCTCGTCGCCGGCCTCGCCGCCCGATACCGCGACGAATGACAGAAAGAGCAAAGCCGGCAAGCAAATTTTGAAGTATTTTTTCACCATAACATACCACTCCTTTTCATCCGCGCAACTTATGGAGATATATCCCCGATCGGGTATTCGTCCTGAGGAATCTCATCGCCGGCCGTATCCGGCGCGCCCGATCCTTCGTCGGGAACTACCGCCGGCCCGGGTGAATACAACGGGTTCGGCGTCAGGATACCGGGCGCGTCTCCTATTACTGCCGGTATGGAAACCATCATGGCCCGCTGGTCGAAGCCGAGCGTTATCCCGCGCTCGACAGTTTTCACCACGGAATCGTCGTCCTCGTTCATGATTTGTATGGAGAGCCTGTGTTCGGACCCGATCATTTTTTTGATGACGCGGTCTTTAGCCCACATATTGAAGCCTTTTTTTTCATCGCCGTCGATTATCACCATGCCGTAATCCATCGCCTCGTACCTCGCGCCGTCGATATTCACGGTTCCGTTGTCGATGATGACGTCGAATTCTCTGCCGATTTTGTACATCAAAAACCCGATGCCGGCGAGGAGCAGCACCACAAGCGCTTGTACAGCCACACGCCGCGTTCCGGCGCCCATCGCCTACGCCTCCCCCCGGAGACTGCGTCGGGAGCGCTCGAGTTCCTCATATCTCTTCCACGCGTGCAGCACCAACGCGACTGCTATGATTCCGTAGGAGACGAACACCCTGAAATACTCGCCCAACTGCGCCTGCCCGATAAGTTCTTTGCCGGCCATAGGCGAAACGACGAACATCATGTGAAAAAGCGTCACTCCGACAAACACGTTCGTTATCGACGCTTTGGAAACAGTGGCGCCTCCTATCAGGAGAGCGGCGATGGAGAACATCCCCGTCTGAGTGTGACTGTTGTACGTATTCATCGTACCGATGTTCTGGAGAAATATTATCTGCCCGAACGCGGCGAGCACCGTCGATATCACGATGGCTATCACGCGCGTGCGCTCGACGGCAATGCCGGACGAGTCCGCCACACCCATGTCCTGGCCTATCGCCCGCATATCCTGCCCCAGTTTTGTATGGCGAAACCACACAATAAAGACGCAAAAGACGGCCACCATGACGTACGTGCCCACCGGGACGTTGATCGTAAAAGGGTTCGCCCCGCCGAAAGAAATGTTGTATTGCAGCGCGTTGTCGAGGACATGCCTGAGCCCTGTGAGGTTGATGGCGTTGCGTATCCCGTAGCCTCTGGAGAGGACGAGTTGAGGGTTGGAAACAGGTATCCTCAAATCCATGCCGATAAAGGGAATTTTGATCATTCCCTTGATGCCTATGACGTAAAGCACCACAAACTGATAGATTCCGTCGATGAAAAAACCGAGGATATATGACGTAACCATTTCACGTCCCTTTGCCCTGTTCAAAACATTGCCGCAGACCCAGCCCAAAAGCGCCGCTATCGGCATACTGATTATGGACGCGAGAATCAATCCCGGAATGCCCACCACGGCCCAGTCAGTCACCAGAATCAGCCCTATCTGGCCCGCCATGGCCCCCAGAACCATCCCGAAATTTAGCCCCATACCGGCCATTATCGGTATCAGAAGCGACAGTACGAGGAATGAGTTTCTCGCGAGGCGCGTCAGCATCTCCTGCACCAGATAACCCGTCGAGAAACCGGAGAGAGGTATGGCGGCCGCCGAAATCAGGATGAAAATTATCGGCACCGAGTTGGATATCATAAAATGCCTGAGGTTATCGGATGCCGAAAACCGCGCCGAATCCATTCTATTCCCGCCCATCAGCGTTTCACCCGCGTCTTTCTGGTCAGAGCGTAGAGTATCATTCCGTTCGAGACTATTATCCTTATTACCTCAGACATGTCGGATTGAAGGAGGCTGTTTATGACCGACGGCGTCATCGTCAGTATGCCCTGGAAGAGAAACGTCCCTACGATCACGTTCACCATCGTCGCCTTGTTCACCGAAGCGCCTCCGAGCAGTATCGCCGCCACGGCCGGGAACGCCATGTAGAGCGGTCCCATATAGAGCTGTATGAAACCGAAGCTCTGTTCGTAAACCAGAATGCCTAGCGCCCCCAGAACGGTCGACAGCATCACCGATATCGTCCTCATCCTGTTGACGTTTATCCCGGACGCGCGGGCGAATTCAGGATTGGAGCCAACAGCGGTTATCGCCGTCCCCGTCTTTGTCTTGAAGAACGCCCACACCGTAAGCACCGCCAGGAAGAAGAATATGAACATCCCCGTCGGAAAATAGAAAGAACCCGTTTCGCTCCCTATGGCGAGGAAATTGCTCAAAACGTGCCTCCAGAAACCCTCGGTGCTTATCGTCGTGCGGAGCCCGGAACCGCCGTAGCCCCATATCATGACGGCACTGTCAAAAGGAAGCAGCAGCCACGCGATGCACATGACGGCGACCGAAGAAAACCCGACGTAAGTCGCTATCATCATCTCCTCGCCCTTGACCCTGTTCAGTATCTGGGCGTAAAAGAACCCGAGAACGGCCGCAATCGGGACGGCTATCAGCATCGCCAGACCGAACCCCGCCAGGCCCTTCGCCTGAAACTGGATGGAGGCCGTAGCGCCCAAAAGTCCCGCGATAATGCCCAGCGGCAGGCCGAAATTAAGCCCGCATCCGCTCTGAACCATGGGC
>JAITAT010000013.1 GCA_031283975.1 Synergistaceae bacterium | reverse complement strand
CTGGCAGGACCTTCCGGAGGCGGGAAAACGACGCTCTGCCACCTGCTGCCGAGATTCTACGAGCCGGAGTCGGGCAGGATAACGATAGACGGGCGCGATATCCGCGAGTATACGCTCTGTTCGCTTCGCGGCAGCATCGGCATAGTGCAGCAGGACACATATCTTTTCGCGGGCACGATACGCGACAATATCGCTTACGGCGATTTCGAAGCCACGGACGAGATGATACGAAGCGCGGCTAAAAACGCCAGCATAGACGACTTTATAGACTCGCTGCCGGATGGTCTCGATACTTATGTGGGAGAACGAGGCGTTATGCTCTCGGGAGGGCAGAAGCAGCGTATAGCCATAGCCCGTATATTTCTTAAAAACCCCCGAATACTGATACTCGACGAGGCGACGTCCGCTCTGGACAACGTCACGGAAATGGCTATTCAGAGTGCGCTCGAAAAATTGAGTTCCGGCAGAACCACTCTCGTAGTGGCGCACAGACTCTCGACTGTGCGGAACGCCGACAGGATAATCGTCATAGCCGAAGAGGGTATAAAAGAGGAAGGAACCCATGACGAACTTATTGCGAGCGGCGGAATTTACGCCATGTTGTGCCGTTCCGCCGGGCGCTGAATCGTGTCGGCCGTTCGCCGGGGAATTGAATATCGGTTCTGTGTTCGATATGATCCGTACGCAATTTAAGCTGAACAATTCATCGCCGGAGGTGTTGTGACAATGCGAGTAATGACGGTCTTTTTCGGCGCGGCGGTTTGTGCCGTGTCGCTCTTTGTGTGTCCGGCATTCGCGGACCCGTCGATAGTATTTGAATATGAGGACGCCGGGTATGCGGATATGTCCGAGGCAATGGGAAATCCTACCTATAGCGAACTGGAAGAGAAATACAGCGGCGCGTTGGGCAAATATCTGATACAGGATATGCTTATACCGCTGACCAGTGGCGACAGTTACAGGCTGATTCTGACCTGTTCCGCCGTCGACGGCGCGGGCGGATGCCGGGGTATTCAACTTTCGGTAGTGGACGAACGCAAGACTCCCGCCGCGGTAATTCAGAAAGCGGGACTTGGCGACGGTTACGCTCCGCAAATTTTGACGGCCTCGGACGAGGTTTACGAGAATATAATGTTCCGCGCGATTCGGGCCGGGGACAATACGGAAGCGCATGTTTACGCGATAAATCCGGTCACCGGCAGGCTGACTGAGACCATGTCGATAACTAGAGCGTTTCCGGAGACGATGAAACTCGACATAATCGGTACAATGCTCGAAGGGGGAATAATAGATACCGAATCCAAAAAACCGCCGAGGAAGGAAAAAATAGACCTGTCCGGCGTCCTCGACTCTCTGATAGAGGACGAATTGTACCAGCAGGACGGGAAACCGATACCGGCGCTGCGAAACCTCAGACTTGTCCGCAATGGTTGGGAAGACGCGGAAATCTATATGAACGGCGGCGAACCGAGCGTCCGAGTCGGGGCGTCGCTTGTGACGCTGTCGAAAAAAACCGTCGCGGAAGTGACCTATGTATTCAAAAAAGACGGCGAGGGCAAATGGACTGTAGCGGAGCGGTGTTTTGCTCCGTCGCTGCCGTATGACACTGAATAACCGAAAGGAGAGAGACCGGCGATGTACATAGCGCCCTTTGGCGTTGAGCAATGGATGAACGAGTGGGAGACCGGAGCGGTCGCGAACTTGGCGGAGACGTGCGTGGATTCGATGACGGCGGCCGAATTGCTGGAGTTGTCTGGGCGGCGCGAGGAAATACTCGAGCGGATGATGAATCTCCGGCTGTCATACGGGGATATTCTGGGCAGTGATGAGCTGCGGGACGAGATAGCCTCGATGTACGGCGGAGCCGGCAGGGAAAATGTGGTTATCATGAACGGAGGGGCGGCGGCGAATTTCATCGCGATGTTCACTCTCGTGTCGCCGGGTGACGAGGTTATAAGCGTATATCCGACCTATCAGCAGCTCTACAGCATACCGGAGGCGTTCGGGGCGTCGGTGAAACTGCTGCGCCTCAGATACGAGGACGATTTCCAGCCCGATATCGAATCGCTCGAAAAACTCGTCACCGGAAAGACGAAAGCGATTTGTATCAACAATTCGAACAATCCGACCGGAAGCCTGATGAAAGAACCGGTTCTCCGCGAGATAGCGCGCATTGCGGACTCTGTCGGGGCGTGGCTCTATTGCGACGAAGCGTATCGCTTCATGGTTCACGATCCGGCTGTCAAAGTACCGTCAGTGGCAGATATGTACGATAAAGGCATAGTCTCGTGCAGTCTGTCCAAATGTTTTTCTCTCGCCGGTCTTCGTCTCGGATGGCTCGTCGGGCCCGGACAATTTATCCGGGAAGCGGCGGATCGCCGTGACTACACTACGATAAGCTGCGGGAGGCTCGATGATCTTCTCGCTCGGGTCGCGATAAAAAACAGGGAGAAAATATTCTCACGCAATCTGGAGATAGTGCGTAAATGCGCGGCGGCGCTGGAAAAATGGGTGAAAAGCGAACCTCGTATAGGCTGCGTCAAACCGGAATGCGGAACTACGGCATTCCTGCGTTACGATTACGGCATCTCTTCCGTGGATTTCTGCAAGAGACTTTTCAAAAAAGACGGGACTTTCATCGTGCCGGGCGAGTGTTTCGGCCCGGAATTCGACAGGTACTTGCGCGTGGGTTACGCTTACGAGCCGGATGTTCTGGCGTCAGGACTCAAAAAGGTATCCGAATTTTTGAGAGAACTCGAAGCGGAAAAAGTCTGATTTGCCGAAAACGGGCCGCAAGCCGGCGGATGAAACCGCTCCGGCGTATCTGGGAATATATCTGTTTTGCTATCCTGTTTACGCTCTTGGCCCCGGCAGAAGAGTCGGTCTGTGGACGCGCGGGTGTTCCATCCGCTGTGAAGGCTGCGTTTCCGGCGACGCGTGGTCCTTCGGCGGGAGCGAGCCGGCCGATGTGGACGAGTTGTCCGGCAGGATCCGCGATATTTTTAAAAACGAATCTCCCGACGGTCTTTCCATTTCCGGCGGCGAACCGTTCGATCAATCCGCCCCGCTCATCCGTCTCCTGCGCAATCTCAGCGTCTCTGGGATACGGGACATACTTATCTTCACAGGATACCGGATAGGGGACATCACGGCAAGACACGCCGAAATATCCGAGTTGGCCGCGGCTGTCGTCGACGGTCCTTTCGAGAAGGGCAATGACACGGAGGCGTGCTGGAAGGGATCCGCAAACCAGACGCTGACGTTGTTTCGCCCTGAATTCGCGGAACGCTACTCGCGATGGATCGCCGCGAAAAAGGGCCGTTTGCAGATATTCTCCGACGAACGCGGAGTTTTCGTGATCGGCGTTCCGCGCCAGAAAGACGTCCAAAAAATTCGGGAATGGCGGGAGTTTTCGCCAATGGCGGAAAAAAGAGCGATCCCTGGCGCGGGGGAAGAATTTCAAGTATGAGCCAATTTCGCCGATCCATTTTGCTGTGGAAG
>JAITAT010000081.1 GCA_031283975.1 Synergistaceae bacterium | reverse complement strand
CGCGCCAGGAACCTGTATTATGACGGCAGGGGCGGCTGGGCTCGCATGGTTCGGCGCGCTATGCGCTGCGATAACGGTTGGGCGGCGGCGGCGGGAAAATATATGGATATGTACGAGCGGGCGGTAACGCTTTCATAGTGGAGGTGAAGGCCATGATACAGGCGTTTTCAGCGTGTACAAGCGAGATAGACGACGCGGAACTGGCGGTAAAAGAAATAGTCGAGCAGCTTGGTTACGAAGGTAAACTTCTGAAAAACACGGTTGGGATTATGTCGTGTTTCACTGATTTCATTGAGACAGGCATCGTAAAGGCCCTGTGCGACGCTCTTCCATTCGATGTGCTTGGGTGCACCACCATCGCCAACGCCAGCGCGGGACAATGGGGCGAGACAATGTTGTGCCTTTTGGCGCTCACAAGCGATGACGCGGAATTTGTCACCGGATTGTCCGAGCCGATACTGGAAGAGGATATTCGCGCGTTGAGGCGTTCCTATGAGGAAGCCACGCGGGGGCGTGACGGCCGCCCGTCGTTGGAGATCAGTTTTTCCCCGCTCCTTCTCAGCGCGGGCAATGATTTCTTTGTCGAGAGCATGGACGAGATTACGGGCGGAACGCCGCTTTTTGGCGCACTGCCCGTGGATCACAACACGGATTACCACGACGCGCGCGTGATATTTAAAGGCGAAGCCTGGCGCGACCGCTGCGCGTTTCTTTTGTTCTATGGAGACGTGGCCCCGCGTTTCTATACGGGAGACATTTCAAAGGACAAGATATTCCCGGAAGAGGGCACGGTAACCGCGTCAAAAGGCAACGTGATTCAATCGGTCAACAGAAAGCCGATAATAGAATATCTCATGTCGCTGGGGCTTACAAAAAATGAAAACGGCGACATAGCCGGCATAAACTCATTTCCGATCATCGCCGATTACAACGACGGTTCCGAGCCCACGATAATCACCATGTTCGCCATGACGCCGGAGGGTTACGCCGTTTGCAGCGGGAAAGCGCCGGTGGGTTCGACGCTGGCCGTGGGAAGGTTATCTCCCTTTGAGGTCACGGCGACGTCCGCCAATACTCTCAAGAAATTTCTCGATGAAACCCAGTGCGGCGCCGCGCTCATTTTTTCCTGTATCGGCCGCTATTTTTCTTTGATGTATGACCAATCCGCCGAAATGCAAATGGTCGTGTCGTGGATGGAGAATCGAGACATCCCTTACCTGATGGCCTATTCCGGCGGGGAGGCGTGCCCGGCGCGCGACGACGCCGGCATACTGATAAACCGCGCTCGCAGCAATACTTTTACCATTTGCGTCATTTAAGCGGGCCGCGAAGACGCTCGCGAGCATGACCCGCAATGCTGTCAGGCATTCTATCGAGGGAAGGCGGTGAGATTCACTCATGTTTCAGAAGAACATGAACGGACAAAAAAACTCGGAAACCCTGAAACAGGAAATTGAAGCCCTTTGCCACAAATATGAACGGCTTCTCAGTGAATATGGCCGCAAGGAGCGTGAAATAAAGCTCCTTCAGATGAAAATGGAACGCAACCGGAAGATGTCGGAGGCCACCTCTAATTTAAATCGCGCCGCCGCGATCAAGTATTCTGAACTCGAGGGCTTTATCAATCTGATTATGCAAAGTTCCCCGAACATTATACTGATGTTCGACAATGAAGGCCGGCTATCCTACTGCACCGACTCTTTTTTGCGCGGATGCGGGATATCGACCGTCGGTATGATTCGCGGGCTGCACTATCGCGAGTTGTTCGGGTTATATACGAAACATGAATTTGTGAAGATGATGGATTCGGTCATCTCCAGCTTATACGGGGAAAACCGCGTCGTGAAATTTACTGAAACCGTGGATTTTAACCATGACGGCATCGGGAACATTTACAGCATACAAATAGCGTCGACGACGGGCAAAAATGGCGAACCCTTGGGGTTTATGGTGTTTTTCCATGATATAACGGAACTCATGGATGCCAAGGTGGAAGCCGATTCCGCCAATGAGGCCAAATCATCCTTTCTGGCGCGGATGAGCCATGAAATGCGCACGCCGTTAAATACGATCATTGGGATGTCCGAACTCATCTCGCACAAAGAAATTCCCCACAGCATGTTCGAATATGTTTCCATCATTCAACAGGCAGGACAAAATTTGCTCGTGATCATCAACGACGTTCTTGACTTCTCTAAAATCGAGGCCGGACAGATGCGCATCGTATCCGCGAGATACTATTTCGAGTCCATGATATATGACGCCGTAAATCTGACGCGGGTGCGGCTGTTGGACAAGCCGGTCGCGTTTTCGGTGAAAGTGGACAGCAATATACCGGAACGATTGCTCGGCGACGAGATCCGCACGAAACAGATTCTGCTGAACCTTCTGAGCAACGCGGTCAAGTACACTTATTCGGGGTATATATCATTGGAGGTCGAATTTGAGGACGCGGGAGAAGGAGATATCCTTCTCAGGTTTATCGTCAAGGACAGCGGCATCGGCATAAAGAGTGCCGACATCGACAGACTTTTCGGAGACTTTGTGCGGATTGAGAACACGGACATGAGGGATGTGGAGGGGACAGGCCTCGGCCTTGCCATAACGTACAGTCTTTGTCTCGCTATGGGCGGGGATGTTTCGGTGGAGAGCGAGTATAGGCGCGGTTCGACGTTTACCGCCACGATAATTCAGACTCTCCTCGACGATTGCGATAAAAAACTCGCGTCAGTGGATGACGCGGCCAAGCGCCGGACGCTCGTTTTAGAAGAGAGGCCGGTTTATCTGGACTCGCTCTCGTACGCGCTGACTAACCTCGGCGTAACCATGGAATCAGCCCAAAATTTGCCGGATTTCCTGATAAAGCTGGAATACGGCGGATATAATTACGCGTTCGTCCCTTCGAAATATATTGCCGACAGCATGCTTCACATAGGGAAAACCCAGTCGCGCTCGGCACTCGTGAACATGGTCGAGATGAACGACGTTTCGGCGTACAGGGATATCAACAGCGTCACGATGCCCCTGTTCTGCATTAACGTCGCCAACACCTTAAACGGCGTAAAAAACGATGATGTATCGACGTTCAGAAAGCACCGCCTGAGTTTTAAAGCTCCGGAAGCGAAAGTATTGATAGTCGACGATATTTCCACCAACCTCCGGGTATCCAAGGAACTGATGTCGCTGTACGGCCTGGAAGCCCATACCTGCCTGAGCGGGCTGGAAGCCGTCAGTCTGGCGCGCGCGAATCGTTATGATATCATTTTTATGGATCACATGATGCCTGGCATGGACGGCGTCGAGACGACGTCCATAATACGCGCGATTGACCCGGACAACGATTATTATCAGGCTCTGCCGATCATAGCTCTGACCGCTGACGCGATTTCCGGGCAGCGCGAAATGTTTTTGGAAAATGGCATGGACGATTTTCTCGCCAAACCAATCGACATTCAAAGGTTGGATTCCATTTTGCAAAAATGGCTTCCGGATGAGAAAAAGATCAGCGTGGAAAACGACGCCCCCGACGTATCCGAGGCGACAGAGCATATCGAACTGTTTGAGATATCCGGCGTATCGGTGGAGACAGGGCTGAACAACTCCGGAGGCTCGGTCGCGGCGTATCTGGATATACTCGCGTCTTTTTGCGCGGACGCCGATGAAAAGGCGGAACAGATAGCGCGGTGCGCGGAAAATAAAGACCTCGGCATGTACATGACTCTGGCCCACTCATTGAAGGGCGCTTCGCGCAGCATAGGAGCGACGGGTTTCGGCGATTTCGCGGCACGTATGGAAGCGGCGGCGCAGGTTGCGGACGCGCGCGCGATTGAAATGGGAAACGGAGCGTTCCTGGAGGCCTTGCGCGGCTTGGCTGACAACATACGGAAGTCGATCGAACTCCGAACGGCGGCCAGCCATACGACGCAGGCCGAGGATTTGACGTGGCGCCAGTTGAAATCGCTGCGGGCGGCGCTAGCGGACATGGACATCGCGGAGGCGAATAGGTTGATAGTCGAATACTCGGCGCT
>JAITAT010000262.1 GCA_031283975.1 Synergistaceae bacterium | reverse complement strand
GACAAATTTGGAAGCGCCGTCCATCGCCCCGTAAAAATCGGCCTCGCGCTGGATGTTGGCTCTCCTGACGCGCGCCTCGGCCTCGTCTATAGTTCCGGCGTTGAGATCGGCGTCGATGGCCATCTGCTTGCCCGGCATCGCGTCGAGCGTGAACCGCGCCGCTACCTCCGCCACGCGCTCGGAACCTTTTGTGATTACCATGAACTGTATGATAACGAGTATGAGAAAGACGACTCCGCCCACGACGTAGTTGCCTCCGACGACGAAATTGCCGAAAGCTCCTATGACTTCGCCCGCGTAGCCGCTCAGCAATATCTGCCTTGTGGTGGAAATGTTCAGCGAAAGCCTGAAAAGGGTGGCTATCAGGATGATGCTGGGGAAAGCGGCGATTTCCAGAGCGTTGTTCACGTAAAAAGTGGTGAGCAGCATGATAACGCCGGAGGTTATATTGGCGGCGAGCAGCACGTCCAGCACCCACGTCGGGACGGGGATTATCATCATCACGACGATGTCGACCAATAAAATCGCAAGCCCGATATCGGCGTATTTAGTCACGCTGTTTCCGGCCGGCATTGCCGTACGTATCCGCCATCGCTCACACTCCCATGAAAATTTCTTTGCTCTTATAGTTGCGCTGACCGCGCCGTCGGTATTATTTTATCACTCTATCGGACATTATCAGGAGATTGAAGTCAAAAGAGAGCATTATTTCTTCAAGCGGATTTTTTCAGCCTGTACACAAAAGCGAGCACTTCGGCGACAGCCCGGTAAAGTTCCTCCGGTATCGTCTCCCCCACTTCCACCTGAGCCATCAGAGCGCGCGCCAGCGGCTTGTTTTCGACTATAGGTATGCCGTGTTCGGACGCGATGTCGCGTATCTTCTGCGCCACGAAATCCTCGCCCTTGGCAACCACGACCGGCGCGCTCATGCTTTTTTGATCGTATTGAACTGCGACCGCTATATGCGACGGGTTCGTCACTATGACGTCGGCCTTGGGAACATCGGCCATCATGCGGCGGGACGCGAGTTCCCTCTGTTTCTGGCGAATCCGCCTCTTTATCTGAGGGTCGCCCTCCATCTGCTTGTACTCTTCTTTTATCTCCTGCTTGCTCATCATGATGGATTTATTGAACTCCCACCGCTGATACATGTAATCGGCAACGCCCAGCAAAAAAAGTATGACGGCCATGCGTATGGCCAGATCCCATATCTTGCCGACTATCATTCCGCTCCCCTTGCTGAGCGGGTACATCATTATGGACAGCATCAGATCGCGCTCGTTGCGCATGACCCAGAACAGCATCCCCAGCAATACGAACGCTTTCAAAATTCCCTTCAGCATTTCGACTATAGTCCGCATCGAGATGATTTTTTTCAGCCCCGATATGGGGTTGAATTTGTCCGCGTTGAAAACGAACGGTTTTGTCGTCACGACAAAGCCCACCTGATAGACGAGCGTCACAATGGCAAAGAGCGCGCACAGCAAACCAGCGGGAAGCCACCCTACGGCGAACGCTCTGCCTCCTTCGACAACGGGATTGACCCACCACTTGTCGTCCCGCATTAGCGGGGAGGATAGATGCCAGGCGACGTTTCTGAACATATCGAGCAGGTTCTCCCATATAACCACGCCGAGGAGATATATGGTCAGAAGTCCGGTTATTATGACCGTAGATGCCGATAAATCCTGGCTTTTGGCGACGCGCCCCTCTTCCCTGGTTTTACTCCTCTTGCGCGGGGTCGCGGGCTCTGTTCGTTCCTCCGCGAAAAATTGTATATCGAAGAAAAAACCGGGCTTCATCGCAGGAAATGTATACCTTCCAGCGCATGTGAGACCGCGTTTTCTATCTCGCCGTGAAATATGTCGACGGTGCTTGGAAGTATGGTCAGCAGCACAAAGAGCCCGACGGATATCTTGAGCGGAATGCCGAGGGCGAAAACGTTCATCTGGGGAACGGTTCTCGCGACGAAACCCAGCCCCACGTCGGCCAATACGACGGCGCCGAACACCGGAAGGCTTATCTTCATCGCGAGGACGAATACGCGCTGCATCCAATCCAAGAAAGGTATGGAGTCGGGGGCGCCCCACAGGGAAACTCCGACCGGTATGAGCCGCACGCTCTCGCCGAGCGCCCTTATGAGGAGTATATGCCCGTCCCAGTGCAGATAAAACCAGATGGCGAGCATGTACGTCATCTGAGCCACGACGGACGTCTGCGTCTCGGACATCGGGTCGAATATGTTCATCATATTGAGGCCCATGAACGTACCGTCCATGAAACCGGAAAGTTGGAGCGCGTACAGCGGCATTCCCGAGACGAACCCGATCGCCGCCCCTATCAGGAATTCGCGAACGGCCATGATGAACAATAACGACAGGCTGCCGAGCGCCTCCGTCGTGACAGACGCCTCCGAAACGGGAGCCACGATTATCGAGAGCGTCACCGCGAGCCAAAACTTGACGGGGTTGGGAAGCGACGGCAGCATGAAAACGGAGGCCGTCAAAATCAACGCCAATATCCTGACGCTTATCATGAAATACAGAAGAATCAGATTGACGTAAGCGCTGTCGGTAAGGAAAGGCGGCATCTCAGCGCGTCCTCATCCGACATATCTGTACATATTGGTAAAGAGGTTTACGGCAAGCCCGCCGACGATTTGGAACATCCACGGCCCGAATATGAGAAGCGAAATGATGACAGCGAGCAATTTGGGAATGAAAGCCAGAGTCTGCTCCTGGATTGACGTGGCCGTCTGGAGTATCCCGATTATCAGCCCGACGCACATCGCCACCAGCAATATCGGCATGGAAGCCAGGACGATGGTCCACATCGCGCTTACGAAAGCGTCTCCTATGGCAAGAGATTCCATAACACGGTTCCTCCGTTCACATATTGAAACTCGTCACAAGGCTCGCTATGACGAGACTCCAGCCGTCGGCCATGACAAAAAGCAGTATCTTGAACGGCAGCGAGATCATAGACGGCGGAAGCATCATCATCCCCATGCTCATCAGTATACAGGCAACGATCATATCTATGACGATGAAGGGAATGTATATCACGACTCCCATCTGAAACGCCGTCTTGAGTTCGCTCAAAACATACGCCGGTATGAGGACCATCGTCCTCACGTCGTCCTGATTGTTGGGCTGAGGGTCCCCGGAGAGACGCACCATGAGCGAGAGTTCTTTCTCCCTCGTCTGCGCCAGCATGAATCCGCGTATCGGCGCGACCGCTCTTGTGAACGCCTCTTGCGCGGGCAGTTCCTCCCGCGCGTAGGGCGCGAGCGCGTTTTCGTAGATGTCAGTCCAAACCGGGGTCATCGTGAATATAGTGAGAAAGAGGGCAAGCGACGAGATGACCTGATTGGGAGGTGATTGCTGCAAACCCATGGCGCTCCTCACAAACCCCATCACCACGAGTATCCTCGTGAAACTCGTCACCATCAGAAGTATGGCCGGAGCCATGCTCAACACCGTTATCAGGGCCACAATCTGGAGGGTCAGCACCACATCCTGCGGCCCGTCCGCCGCGCCCACCGCCAGATTCAGCGCGGGAATCGGCAAATCAGGCAGTGCCGCCGCCCACGCGGGAAGCGCTTCCAAAGAAAACAGCACGGCCGCAAGGACGACTGTGGCGCGGAGAAACCGCGCGCGTGTAAAAAATCTCATCCCAGGCGCCGCGCCGTCACGGCTTCCTCTCGTCCGTAAGAATGGCGGAAACGGCACTTGAAGCCGCTTCATAATTCTCCCATTCCTCCAGGCTCCATCGCCCCAAAACGGCGGAACTGTTACGGCCAACCCAAATAGCCACGACTTCCGGCCCGGTCTTGACGATGTACATCATGTCCCGGCCAAGGTTCAGCGCGCTTATCACCCGTATATGCCCCCGGGAGACGGACGCCAGACGCCCGGGGAGGTACTTGACCGCCAGATAACCGACGGCCCCCATTATCAAAAGAGCCAGCAGCATTCTCGTGACATAACCGGAAAAAGCGTCGTCGAAGCCGGACGTCTCCGCGCCGGCGGCCTCGGCAAAGGTTAAAAAAAAGAGCGTCAAGGCCGCCCGCGGCAAAAGCCTCAACGCACTGCAACGCGTTTTTCGCTCCGATCCTCTCATGAGCCCTGCGACTGATCCGTCAGGATAAAGCCTTTCCCAACGCCTCCAAAACTCTGTCCGGCTGGAACGGCTTCACGATAAAATCGGCGGCGCCGGATCTTATAGCTTCGATGACCATGGCCTGCTGCCCCATGGCGCTTACCATCACGACTTTCGCCGCCGGATCCGCCGCTTTTATCTCTTTTACGGCGGCTATTCCATCCATCTCGGGCATCGTGATATCCATGGTGACGACGTCCGGTTTCAGTTCGTTGTACATCTGCACCGCTATTTTCCCGTTATCGGCTTCCCCTACCACCTCAAAACCATTCTTGGCCAATATGTCACGGAGCATCATCCTCATAAAAGCCGCGTCATCTACAATCAAAACCTTCGTCCCCATGCCGCTGCACCCTCCTCATACACAACAAATAAAAATTCACGAGCGATAAGTCATACTCCCATGGAGCGTATTCTTTCCGCCCTGCTGACAATATCGGTGACGCGTATACCGAAACTTTCGTCTATGACGACGACTTCCCCGCGCGCAATAAGCTTGCCGTTTACCAACACGTCCACGGGCTCACCGGCCATCTTGTTCAATTCTACCACCGAACCCGGCCCTAACGCCAGTACTTCGCCGATAGTTTTTCTAGTTCTTCCTAATTCTACAGTAATACGTACAGGAATGTCGACTATCAAATCGAGATTTCCGACAGAACCGGTAAAATCTGAACCTTCGAGTTGCGCGAACTCGACCGGCTTCACATCGACCGGCGGCCCCTGGGGCCTCGGAGGGAGGGAAACCTGCGCCGGAGGAGCGGCGGGAGCGGCGCCGGCAGCTTGAGGACGGGGCTGCGGAGCGGCCGGAGTTTTTGGAGGAGCGGCGCTGGGGGGTTGTTCTTCTTTTGGGGCGGTCGCCTCTCTTATTTTCGAAGCCAGGTTGAGCGCGCCCGATACGGGGAACGCTATATCGAGAGAAAACGGATCCACGCCGTCCACGTTGAGATTTATCTTGCCGACCCATATCGGGGCGTCTCCGCCCAGTTCGGAGAACGGCAGCCAGGCGGCCGTATCTTCCAGGCTGGCGGCCGACGAATCCGCCGAAAGACGGGCGCCTCCCAAGAGTCCGCTGAGGTTCGTCAGAGCCGAGCCTATCAACTGGCTCAACCCCTCCTGCGCGGCCGAGAGATAGAGATCGTTCGCCTCCGCCGGGAGTTCTTTTGCGTCCCCGCCCATCATCAGATCCGCCAGAACCATCGTGCCGCGCTCGCCCGTGAGCAGCCTGGCGGGAGCTCCGTCAAGCCCGCTCAGAAGCATGCTGTACGCGAATACCTTTTCCCCTTCTATCTTCGAGCCCATCTCGCTCTGAGGGATTTCGAAATATTCCGAGCCGTCCGCCGTCACGTCGCGCCCCGCCAGCATACCTATCACATTGCCGGCCGCGGTAGCCACTATGGCGGACACTTCGGCAAGCACGGTCATATCGTCTTGAGACAGGCCGCCTCCGCTTTCGCCGGGGCTGCCCGAGAGAAGGGCGTCTATTTCATCCTGATTGAGAAACTCGTCGACCATTTTTACTCCTCCTCCTCGGGAATTTCTTCCCCCAGCACTTCAGTTATTTCAGCGGCGTAATTCTTTTTGACGAGCCCGGGCGTGCATCGGAATTTAACCTTGTTGCCGACGCGCAGCCCAAGGTCGTCCTTTACCGTCCCATCGAGCCTTATAACGTCGCCCGTCTGCATCTGTATGACGTCGCCGAGACTCACCACCGAGTGCCCCAGTTCGAGCGCGAGCGGTATGGAGACTTCCTGCAAACGCGCCGCCAGTATATCCTGAACGCCTTCCGTGCCCTTGCGGCCGGTGGACGAGAACCACTGCTGCGAGCTGAGCTTGTCTATCAACGGCTCTATAACGAAATACGGTATGCAGAAGTTCATAATGCCCTGTACTTCGCCTATCTGTATCTTCATCGTGACTAGCAGAACCATGTCCGTACCGGGACAGACCTGGACGAAAAACGGATTGCTCTCCATTGCCTCGAAGCGGTAGCGGATATCGACCACCGTGCTCCAGCTCTCCTCCAGATGCTCCAGTATTTTCATCATGACTCTCTCGACCACGGTGCGCTCTATGTCGGTCATATCGCGAGGCTTGCGCAAAGGTTCGCCCTTGCCTCCCAAGAGCCTGTCTATTATGGCGAACGTAAGCTGATTGTTTATTTCGAGTATCGCGTTTCCGCTCAGGGGATACATCTCCAGTATTCCTATGATGGTCGGCTGCACGAGGGAGTGGATAAATTCGTCGTAGGCGAGCTGATCGACGGCCAGCACCTCCACGGACACCATCGAACGGACCATCGTCGAAAGCGACGTGGTGAGCGAACGGCAGAAGGACTCGTGAATCATCTGTATCGCCCTGAGCTGATCTTTGCTGAACTTGTCCGGGCGGCGGAAGTCGTAGAGCTTCAGCGGCTTCTCTTCGGCCGCCTGCATGTTCGATATATTGTCTCCCCCGCTGTTGATGGACGCCAACAGGGAATCTATTTCGTTTTGGCTCATTACCTCCGGCGGCACCATGAGTTATCCCCCTAAAAAACCAGAATCGCGCTACTTCGTCAGAAATTCGTCAAAAAGAACCCTTATCACCGCTGGTTTGTCGTCTACCCTCGGGAGTATCGAATTGAGACGCACCTTGAGATCCTG
>JAITAT010000259.1 GCA_031283975.1 Synergistaceae bacterium | reverse complement strand
CCAGAAGAACCATATCCAGGAGATTGTCAATCCCCTGCCCCGTCTTGGCGGAGATTTCCACCATCACTACGTCTCCGCCCCATTCCTCCGGGACAAGTCCGTAGTCGGAAAGCTGCTGGCGTACCTTTTCGGGTTTCGCGTCCGGTTTGTCTACCTTGTTGATGGCGACTATTATAGGAACCTCCGCCGCTTTGGCGTGGTTCATGGCTTCCAGTGTCTGCGGCTTCACTCCGTCTTCGGCGGCCACGACAAGAATGGCAATGTCAGTCACGCTGGCGCCGCGCGCGCGCATTGCCGTAAACGCCTCGTGCCCCGGCGTATCCAGAAATACTATCTGGTTGCCGTTGTAATCGACCTTGTACGCTCCTATATGCTGCGTTATGCCCCCGGCCTCGCCGTCAGTCACACGGGTTTTGCGGATGAAGTCCAGCAGCGTCGTCTTGCCGTGATCGACATGCCCCAATACCGTGACGATAGGAGGTCTGGGACGCGAATCTTCCGCGTTTTCGGGAGGGGTTTTGACGGTCGCCGCGGATTTTTTCTCCGATTTTTTCCTGGTTTTTTCCAAATTTGCGTCGTCTTTCGCCGGTTCTTTTATTTTAGGGGTTTCACGCGGCCGGCTTTCGATCTCCTCCCGCCCTTTTCTTATCTCGCAGTTGAACGCGACGCTTATCACCGTCAGCGCGTCCTCCGTCGGGACGCTGTTGGCCGGAATCATAAACCCTTCGTCTATCAAAGTTTTCACGACATCGGCAGGGGCGTGTCCCAGCTTTTTGGCTATATCGCCGACGGTGGCCCTGTCGTCGATGAAAATAACGGCGGCCGGCGCGGGCGCCTCTTTGATATTCGGGCCGGATTCCGGAATATTTCCGGAGCCGCTCTCGGCGATATATTTCTCGATCTTCTGCGCCGCATCCATGTCTATCGAACTCATGTGAGATTTGACTTCGATTTTAAGTTTCTTCAATATGTCTAGCAAGTCCGGATTCGTACGGCCAAGAAGTTTTGCCAACTCATAAACCCTGATCTTATTCATTCGTTCAACGTTCCCCCCAGTGTCAATAATTCTTTGAGCTTTTTTACAAAACCACTCCCGGCGGGGAGGGCTACTATTTGAGTTTTCCCGACGCCCACGGCCGATCCGAGCGATTCGCGCGACAATCCGTTCAGGACGCGAATATCGCCTGAACGGCCGGCCTTGCGCACTACGTTTTGCGAACAGTCGGCAGCCGCTACCATGAATAAGCGGCGCCCCGACGACAGAACTTTCAGCACTCTGTCCTGGCCTATTATCAACTCGTTCGCTCGGCGCGACATACCGAGCGAAGCCAAAACACGCCTCATCGCGTCGGGCAATTCAGTCATCGCCGCAATCACTCCTGATCATCTCGTCGATGCGGGCGTATATCTCCGTGTCGACGGGACGTTTCAATACCCGCGCGAGCGTGTTTTTTTTCCGCGCTTTCATCACGCAATCCGCGTTGGCGCATAAATAAGCTCCGCGTCCCGGGGCGCGGCCCGACGGATCAACGCTCACCTCTCCTGCGGTTGAACGGACGATCCTCAGCAGAGATGATTTAGGGAATTCAAGCCCGCATCCCAAACATTTTCGCAGTCGTGCGCGCGTCGTCATCAATCTTTCGGCAGATCCTCCCACAGCGATTCTCCCGTATTCTTTATTATATCTTCGAACAAGTCGTGCAGGGTGGGCAATCGCTCGGGTTCTATGACCTTTATGTCGATCTTCCAGCCGGTGAGGCGAGCCGCGAGCCTGACGTTCTGACCTGCTTTTCCTATCGCGAGAGACAATTGATCCTGACGCACATACACCCTGAGCGAATGTTCCTGTTCGAGTATAGGTTCTATCTTGGCGGTTTTGGCCGGAGACAGCGCGTTGCGGACGAACTGCATGGCGTCGTCGTTCCAGATGATGACGTCTATCCGCTCTCCGCCGAGTTCGTCGCTTATCGACTTTATCCTCGCTCCCCCGTTTCCGACGCAAGCGCCCACCGGATCGACGTTCATATCGAGCGATCTCACGGCGACCTTGGCCCTGGCGCCGGCTTCCCTGACGATGGATTTTATTTCGACCGTGCCCTCCGAAATTTCGGGCACTTCCAGTTCGAGCAAACGTTTCAGCAATCCGGGATGTGTCCTCGAAACTATGATACGGGGCCCGCGCGTGGTCTTCCTCACATCGAGAAGCAGAAATTTTTTCCTTTCCCCCGGAGGGTACGGTTCCCCGGACATTCTCTCCTCCCTCGGGAGAAGCGCGTCGGTTCTGTCGTTGACCCTGACGAGTATCTGGTCGCCCTCGGTTTTGAAGATGGTTCCCAGAACCATGTCGCCTATATGGTCGGCGAACTCGTTGAATATTATCTGACGCTCCGCGTCCTTGAGACGCTGTATGATGACCTGTCTGGCGGTCTGGGCGGCAATGCGGCCAAAGTGCTCGGGGTTGACTTCCACGTATACGTAATCGCCTGTTTCAACATCGCCGAAACCTTCCTCGCGCGCCTGTTCCAGCGTCCATTCGGAGTCGGCGGCGGCCACCTCGTCAACAATATGGTACTTCTCGGCGAGGGATATTTCGCCGTTTGTGAGATTGATGTGAACTTCGACGACATGATTGCCGCTTTTATATTTTTTGTACGCCGACGCCATTGCCGCTTCCAGGCTCGACGTTATTATTTCTATCGGAAGGCCTTTTTCCGCCTCAATCTGTTTGAAGGCTTTGATGAAATCCTTACCGAGTTGCATATATTCCCCTCCTCAGTGTTTTGAAGAACCGTTTTCGCGTTTCGTAAATCACTTTATCTTCTCAATTAAAAAACGAAGAGTGGGAAAACCCACTCTTCACAAATGTTCCGTAGAACCAAAAAAATTATATCATCAAAATTCAAAAATACAACCTTGTTTTCCCCTACAGGCACATATCGGCCACGAAATTCGCCCACCAATCATCCAGCCCGGAGACAAACGACTCGTCGATGGGAGGTATTATCACGTCAACGCAGAAAACATCTTCCTCCAGTTCGGGAAGAAGCTCAATACAGTTGTATTCGGTCATCCGTTCGCGTTCGGACAGTCCAAGCAACGCCATGAGCACTCCTCCTTCTCATCGAGAATGTTTTCCACAGTATTATATTATAGAATTCGCATTTATTCCACTGCGTAATTGGGAGCTTCTTTCGTAACGACCACGTCATGCGGATGGCTCTCTTTCATGGAGGCCGGAGTCACCTCGATGAAGCGCGTGTTCTCGTGAAGGCTTCGGATGTCCCGCGCCCCTACGTAACCCATGCCGGAGCGGATGCCCCCCATCATCTGGAATACTATTCCCGAGAGTACGCCTTTGTGCGGGACAAGCCCTTCTATGCCCTCCGGAACCAGTTTATCCTCGCTCGCTCCCTCCTGAAAATATCTGTCCTTGCTGATTCCGTCCTTCATCGCGCCGAGCGAGCCCATGCCACGGTAGCTTTTGAACGACCTGCCGTGATAAATGACCGCTTCCCCCGGGCTCTCCTCCGTTCCCGCGAAGAGCGAGCCTATCATGACGCTGTCGGCTCCGGCGGCGAGGGCTTTTACGATGTCCCCCGAATACCTTATTCCGCCGTCAGCTATCAACGTGCAATTTCTTTCGTGAATGACGGGCGCTACGTTCATGATGGCCGCGACCTGAGGCACTCCTATGCCGGCGATTATCCTGGTGGTGCAGATCGAGCCCGGCCCTATCCCCACTTTCACCGCGTCCACTCCGGCGTCCATCAAAGCCGTGGCCGCCTCTTTGGTCGCGATATTGCCTCCCGCCAGCGGAAGATCGGGATATTTTTCGCGGACGGCTTTAATGGTTTCCAGCACGGATTTAGAATGTCCGTGGGCGGTATCGACGACGATCACGTCCACTCCCGCCGACACCAGAGCTTCCGCGCGTTCCATGCAGTCGGAGCCGGTTCCAATCGCCGCCCCTACGCGCAGCCTTCCCTTGGAATCCTTGGTCGCGTCGGGAAAATCTTTGGCTTTCTGTATGTCCTTGATCGTTATGAGACCTTTGAGCTTTCCTTGCAAATCCACGATGGGAAGTTTTTCGACTTTTCGGGTACTCAGGATGCTTTTAGCGCTGTCGAGGTCTGTGCCAATCGGGGCAGTGACGATATTTTGCTTTGTCATTACGTTGTCGATGGGCTGTGCGTAATCGGTCACGAAACGAAGGTCTCTGTTTGTGATTATGCCTACCAGCCGCATGTCTTTATCGACTATCGGCACGCCGGAAATATGGTAGTGCGCCATGAGGTCAACAGCGCCCTGAACTCTGTCTTCGGGATAGAGGTAGAACGGGTCGACGATGACCCCGCTTTCCGAGCGTTTCACTTTATCAACCTCCGCGACCTGCCGTTCTATGGGCATATTGCGGTGCAGAATACCTATTCCTCCCTCGCGGGCCAGCGCAATCGCAAGTCTCGCCTCGGTGACGGTATCCATGGCCGCGCTGCAAATCGGCGCGTGAAGCGATATCTCCCTCGTGAAATAAGAAGACGGGTTCACCTGTGACGGAAGCACCTCGCTGTATCCCGGAACAAGAAGCACATCATCGAAAGTGAAGCCTTTGTAATCCTCGAATTTATTCAAAGCTCTCTCCCTCCTGGAAGCGAAATATTATGAAATTTCATGCCTCGGATAATGCCGAAAACGTTTCAAAGTTTGCTCCTTTCCGACACAGGACAGTATAATATCAAGAGGCGCTCCTTGCGAGGAGCCTGTCAAAAGAATCCTTACGGGATGGAAGAGTTCTTTTCCCTTGAGGCCTTTTTCACGGGCGAAACCTCTTAGCGCGTCCTTTATTTTGGGCGCTCTCCATTCGCCGCCGTCAATCGCGGCGAGTTCACCGCTCAAAGCCGTGAACCACTGAGGAACGCCGTCGTCCGGAATTTGAGCGGCCCACGACAATTCACGCCTTACGCCGTCCGCCAGTTCTTTGCGAGTCGCGCAAGAGTCGACCAGTTCCCTGAGCAGAGAGATTTTTTCGACGTCCGGCACGACGTCTCGGGATACCGGATCGAAGGAATCGCCGCACCATTCGAGCAATTCTTCGTCC
>JAITAT010000245.1 GCA_031283975.1 Synergistaceae bacterium | reverse complement strand
GACGGTTGGTCAGGTTGTCGGCGTCAAGCTGAAGCTCGTTCACATGAAGCACACTGTTTTTCAAAACTTCCGAAAATGTGGGGCCCTTGGGTTCAGCGTTTTTGCGAATTCACGCTATTTTCGCCGGCATACCGAACTCTTTCGGGATTTTAACGGGCTCAATGCGCATTTCGTCGATCATTCCGCGTCCTCCCATTCACTCATAAATTTTACATAATTTAATTTTACAATAAAAGCGTCACTCACAGAGAACTAGTCCGCACCGAGTTTCATGTTTTACCGTTATCATTTTCTCTCTCTTTGAAAATATGTCAATAGTACCGCACTTATGATTCTTATTAACCAGTCGATTTCGTGACCGTAAACTCTAAATATGTACGCTATTATAATACTAAAACGTTAATCGTCATAATTTATTTCAAACATTTATCTTAAAGCCAAACAGAATCCGAACAACCGCGCGCGAGTCATCCGTGAATTCGCTTGGAATGTGCGGGCAAGGCGCGCGATTCGGCTTGCGCGAATGCGGCGCGGTGTGATAATATTATGCCGCTGTTAAGGAGGTGAATGTGATGCCC
Source organism: Synergistaceae bacterium (assembly GCA_031283975.1). Taxonomy (GTDB): domain Bacteria; phylum Synergistota; class Synergistia; order Synergistales; family Synergistaceae; genus JAIRKI01. Next base: position 10,667 of record JAITAT010000245.1, on the reverse strand, counting down.
AATAAAAAATCCGCTGCAAAACGAATTCTGATCGCCGAAAAAAATAGGCTTTACAACCGTTATTGGAAAACCCGCTGCAAGACGACCGCAAAAAATTTCATGGAAACGATCGGAGGAGGCGACAAAGAAGCCGTTTCTCTCCGTCTTTCGGAGGCGACAAGCGCCCTTGACAAGGCGGTCGCCAAAGGGGTCGTTCACCGCAACACGGCCGCGCGAAGAAAATCCAGAATGTCTATCCTGGCCTCCCCTCTGCTAAAAACGGAGTGACGGCTGACTGGCTGAGAACCTGAAAATAAACGCGCATGAAATGAAATCGCGGGGCGCTCCTCGCGATTTTTGTTTTCGCGCGCGGGTTCGCTCATGCCCTCGCGAGACGTTCTAAGCGTATGTCTTTACTTCCTCCGCCCCGGTCATGACGCGCATAACCCTGTCGATCAAGGCCGATATATCGTCGCTGCCCGGATAGCATGAAACCGGCGCTATCCACTTGACTTTCTCAGTTATCATATCCGTGAAATACTCGTTGGACGCCATCCTGCCGGTGAGTATTACAGAGTCCGTCTTGCCCGACATTATGGCGGCGATGGAGCCTATCTGTTTTATCAACTGATAGACGAAGGCGCCGTAAACCGACTGAAATTTTCTGTCCCCCATCCTGACGCGGCGAATTACTTCGTCGAAATCATCCGTGCCGAGATGCCCAACAAACCCTCCGGCGCCGGTAATTCTTATCCTGAGTTCCTCGAGGGAGTATTTCCCGGAAAAACAGAGTTCCGCGAGCTGCAGAGGAGGCAGGTTGCCCGCTTGCCGGGGCGACAGCGGGCCGGAACCGCTCTGAATGTCGTTGACGTCTATCACCCTGCCTCGGTGGTGCGCCGCCACCGAAATGGTGCTATCGAGATTGCAGACTATGAAATCGCACTCGGCAATCGGTTTGCCGAGCTTATCGGCCTCCTTGGCCGCCACGGCCTTGTGGTTCAGCGTGTGGAATATGGACTTGCGTCTTATGTCGGGCAGGCCCGTAACGTGCGCCATAGCGCTCATTTCGTCGACGACCGGCGGATCTACGATAAACGCGTACCTGGCGCCCGCCATATTGGCAAGCCGCAGGGCTATCGGAGCGCCCAGGTTCATCGGGCTTTCCCCATACCTGCACGACAGGAGGTCATCGACCATTTCGACGCTTATCTGGTATACGCCGCTATCCATCGGATGCAGCATACCCCCGACGGACACGAATACTCCTATGTTGCTCAAAACATCCCCCTTGTCGGCGATGAGTTCCATTATCCGCTTGGCGCGAAATTCCTCCTGCTGCGTTATGGACGGGAACAGTTCGAGTTCCATCGACGTGTAATACTGGTTCTCTCCCCACAGGAAGCTGTAATTGTCGTACAAGGCCACTTTAGTATGAGAGTAATGAGGGCTCACGGCCAGTGTAACCATCTTTAACGCCTCCTATCATCAAAGAGTACGCCTTCAATACCGCTACAATATACACTATTTATCCCGATAATGGACACATACGCCGATGTTGTTTTCAGCAAAACACGGGAAATGGGGCATTTTTCCCATAAATTACGGGGCACAAAAAAAGCGGCTCCGAACGGAAGCCGCTTTTCCATAAATTCGTTATTATGATATTTGAAGAAGTTATTTCTTCTTTGACGGCGTGTTGACTGCGTCTTTGAGAGCTTTGCCGGCGCGGAAGACGGGAACTTTCTTCGCCGGAATGTTGATCTCTTCCATCGGGTTCTGGGGATTGCGCCCCTTACGGGCGGAACGGTGCTGAACCTCAAACGTCCCAAACCCTACCGCCTGAATCTTATCTCCCTTCGCGAGGGCAGCCTGAATGGCGTGAAAAACAGCATCCACCACTTCAGCGGCCTTCTTCTTGGTCAAACCCTCAACCGCAGCGACAACTTCATTTGCTAACTCAGCTTTTGTCACTCCTACTCCACCTCCATAATCATGTTAGGCTAACGTTTTGAAAGCCCTAGAACTATGCCATTTCTGAATCGCGCCGGTTTCAAAAAACAACGGAGTTATTATGCACACAAACCATGCCACAGTCAAGCTTTTATTGGAATTAAGCCGGATTTTTATCTTTTTTATTTCTGAGGAACAGCCTTATCGGCGCCCCGGAAAAGTCCGCCATGCCGCGCAGAATATTCTCCAGACGGCGTTCAAAGGGCTTCCCGGCCAGTTTTTCATCGTTCACGAAGAATACGAACGCCGGCGGCGAACCATCGGCCTGCGTGCAAAAATAAATTTTGAGATACCTGCCCCGGCCGTCGCCCGGCATCCTTTCAAAAACCAAAACTTCCCTTACGAGCCTGTTGAGTTCCGAGGTCGGTATGCGCCGGCGAGTGTTTTCGTTCACGGCGGAAATACGGCTGCCCAGTTTGTCGATTCCGCGCTTTGTCAGAGCGGACATGAAAATCACCGGCGCGTGCTCCGCGAAGGGCAGCTCGTCTCTCAGTTTTTCCCTGATAGTGTCGCCGATCTTCGCGTTTTTCGGGGCGAGATCCCATTTGTTCACCGCTATGACGAGCCCGCGCCCGCGGCGCAGCACATGCGACAGGAGACGTTTATCCTGATCTGTCGCTATTTCGGCGGCGTCGAGCAATACGACCGCCACCCTGCATCTGTCTATGGCCTGGTACGTGCGAACCGCGGAATAATATTCCACGTCCTCGTCGATTTTGGATTTGCGGCGCAGACCCGCCGTGTCGAGAAAACGATATTTTTGCCCGTCCAATTCGACGACACAATCTACGACATCCCTCGTGGTGCCGGGAATTTCCGACACCAGGGATCGATCGCTCCCCGCGAGCGCGTTGAGCAGACTCGATTTGCCGACGTTGGGCCGTCCGACCAGCGCGACCGGTATTTCGCCCGATATTTCCTCCTCTCCGGCGTCCGAGCGGTCATCCGGCAGAAACGCCGCCATTTCGTCCAGCAGGTCGCCCATGTTGAAGTTGTGAACGGCGCTCACCGGCAATACTTTTTCAAAACCGAGCGAGGCCGCGTCGTAAACCGCGTCCAGGTTACCGGGGTTGTCCAATTTGTTAACGGCGACCACTACTCTGCGGCCGCTCCTGCGAAGCATCGACGCTATCTCGGCGTCCATCGGGGCGACCCCGTCCCGCCCGTCGAGAACGAATATCACTCCGTCGCTCTCCCCCAGCGCGTGCTTCACCTGAATGGCCATCTTGTCCATTATGTCCGCGCTGCCGTCGGCGGTATCGCCCATTATGCCTCCGGTATCGACGATGTAAAAACGCTTCCCGCCCCACTCCATTTCCCCATAGAGCCTGTCCCGAGTGACGCCCGGAAAATCGTCGACTATCGCCTCACGGCGGCCCAGCAGTCTGTTGAAAAGCGACGATTTTCCCACGTTCGGACGGCCCACTATCGCGATTATGCCCACACATTCACCAGCTTCCGATTTTTCCCCGATACGGTTCTTCGATACTATACCAGAAGGCGGTGCGTTTGTGGATAGTTTCGCGTCTCCCGATGTGATAATATTGGCGTTACGTAACACTACGGGCAGGTGACGGAAAATGTGCGGAATCATGGGATACGCGGGCCAAAAACCGGCCGCCGGAATAATTTTGGAAGGACTCGCGAGACAGGAATACAGGGGATACGATTCGGCCGGCATAGCCTTGCGCTGCGAAGAGACCATAATAAACGCCAAGATCGTGGGCAGAGTTTCGGAACTGACGCGCAAAGTCAAAAACATGCCCCCGGAATGCTCGGTCTCCACCTCGGGCATCGGGCACACGAGATGGGCCACGCACGGCGGAGTCACCGAGACAAACGCTCACCCTCACGAGAGTTCCGACGGCATGATAGTGCTGGTACACAACGGCATCATAGAAAATTCCAGGGAAATAAGGACAAGGCTCGAATCCGAAGGCGTCAAATTCATCACCGAAACCGACACCGAGGCGGCGTGCCAGCTCTTAGCGGTACTGTACAAAGAGCGCGGCGACGCGAGAAGCGCCATGAGCGCGCTCACGGCCGAACTGCGCGGGGCTTTCGCTCTCGTCATAATGTTCCGCGACATCCCCGATGAGATATGGTGCGCGCGCAAGGGTTCCCCGCTGGTCGCGGCTTTCGACGGAAGCGCCTCTTACTGCGCGTCGGACCCGACCGCTCTCCTGGAGTACACGCACGATCTGTTCTTCCTCGAAGAGGGGGAAATGGCTTCCCTCTCGCCCTCACGCTGCGAATTTTACGGTTTCGACGGCACGGAAAGGCGCAAAAAAACGATACGCCTCAACTGGGACAGCGTGATGGCCGACAAGGGGCATTTCGACCACTTCATGCGCAAGGAGATAGGCGAACAGCCCGATGTCCTGCGCCTGACCATCGACGCGCATACCATAGTGACGAACGTCGCGATGGACAAAAGCCTGACGCTGCCCTCCGGTTTGATGAAACAAATCCGCAGGGTGCAGTTCGTCGCGTGCGGAACGTCTTACTACGCGACTTTGGTGGCGCGCGACATAATGGAAAGCCTCGACGGCGAACTCGACATCAGGGCGGAGGTAGCCTCCGAATATCGCTACAGAAATGTGATCGGCGGCGGCGATACTCTCGCCATCTTCGTCTCACAGAGCGGGGAGACGGCCGACACGCTCGCGGCGGCGCGCATAGCCAAGGCGAAAGGAACGCGCTGCACGGCGATAACGAATGTGCGGGGTTCGACGATAGACCGCGAAGTGGAACATACGCTGCTGTCCATGGCGGGACCGGAAGTGGGCGTCGCCGCCACAAAAACGTTCATGGGGCAGATAAGCCTGCTCGCCCTGCTCGTCATGGCGCTCCTCAAGGATCGGGGAACGCTTTCAGCGGGGGACGAGGCGAGACTCATCGGAGGTTTGAGGACACTGCCGGCACTCCAGCAGGCGATGCTGGAACGCGAGGATGAAATAAAACTCCTCGCCGAAAAATACTCCGATTCGAAAGGATTTTTCTTCATCGGCCGCAGAGAGTGCGTCCCTTTGACTCTGGAAGGCGCGCTGAAATTGAAGGAGATAGCCTATCTGCCGTCCGAGGCTTACGCCGCCGGAGAGATGAAACACGGACCTATAGCCATGCTCGACGAGAAACTCACGGTCGTCGCGCTGGCCCCGGATACCGACCTGCGTGAAAAAACGCTGTCGAACGTCGAAGAATGCAGGGCGCGCAACGCCCCGATACTCCTACTGGCGTCCGAGGGCGACGAAGGCGCCCGGGCTCACGCGAACGACATAATTTTCATACCGAGGACGGAACCTGAGTTGTTCCCATTCATAGGGGTCATCCCGCTCCAGCTCTTCGCGTACCACACGGCGCGCACCCTCGGCCGCGATATAGACATGCCGAGAAACCTCGCCAAGAGCGTCACCGTGGAATGAAACCGCAATGACAAGGCCGCGGGGCTTTGCCCCGCGGCCGTGTCATTGCGGTTAAGAATTACTTCAACGATTTGTAATAAGCGGCAAATTCCTTGTCGTGAACCAAGATATGATCTTTCAGCCATCCGACGACGGTCTTGTTTATCTCCATGTTGTTCGCCGGCGACGGACCCTCTTTCAGATATTTTTCCTTCAGTTTGCGGAACACCACGACGTAATCGTCGTGGAACTTCTTGTGCTGCGCCGCTTTGGGATATTTCGCCTCCGCCTGCAGTTTCTGTTCATCGCCGAAATGTTTTAAAATATATCTATCCAAAAAGTTCAACGATTCCTTGTGACGGTTCTCGTTTGCCGGGTCAAGAAGTATGTCCACTTGGCGGAACAGTTCCTTGTGCTGTTCGTCGATGAGCGCTATGCCGGTTTCCAATGATTTGCTCCACAACATTTAAAACCTCTCCCCTTTCTGTTTCGTGCGGTCAGAAATTTTGCCCGCCCCGCGGCGGACATCAAGCGCTTCGAGAAATTTCAGGGCGTTCGCCGACGTTATGCCCTCCTCCGTCTCCGATGGGAGACGGGCGGAATCCATCATCGCCCTGTATTTTGGGTAGCGCATCAACGGAAAATCCGAACCGTAAAATATCTTTTCGGACACCCACGGCGCCGAACACAACTCGTAAATTTCGCTCCCATAGACGAACGGGGAAGCGGCGGTGTCATAACGGACATTTTGCAAAAAAAACCTCGTATCGGGCATGGCCTCGTACATGAAAAGCCCGCCGCCCCAATGCGCCATCACTATTTCGAGTTCGGGGTGATTCCTCGCGAACATATACGCCTCGCGAGGCCCCGTTTTCCCCTTTCCGGGATATTCTCGCCCCACCGGTTCGGCAACATGGAGGATCACGAACATCCCGGCTTCATGACACGCGGAGGCAAACCTCCACGTCTCGTCTATATCGTCTACCCCGAAGTCCTGCCCGTCGGGGAAAATTTCGCCGATCCCTATCGCTCCCAGGGCGGCACATCTCTCGATCTCGGCGGCGGCGCCTCGGGCAAGCGGAGGAACGACAGCGAGCGGTTTCAGCTTTCCGCCCGATTTCCCCGCCGCGTCAATCGTATAGTCGTTGCACAGTTTACAGAGTCCGAGGTCTTTGAACCCGAAACCGAAAATCCAGCTCTCGTCCACACCGTCCTCTTCCATGGCCGACAAGACATCATCCGCCGTGCCCCATTTGTGAGCGCGCCCATGCGCCAAATCCGAAAAATAACTTTCACTGCGGGCTATTTTTTCCCAGTCCGAAATAATTTCCTGTGGATAAACGTGTACATGAGTATCTACTACCATACTAATAGTATAACATAAAAGCGGCTTGCATAATGCCGCCGCTTCGTTATTTCGTAATTTTATTATTATGCTTACGCCTCAAGTTACAGGCGATCTCGCGAAACGTGCCCGCTTACTTGAGTTCGACCTTCGCTCCGGCTTCTTCCAGCTTCTTCTTGATTCCTTCGGCCTCGTCTTTGCCCGCGGCTTCTTTGACGGCTTTCGGAGGATTGTCGACGAGGTCTTTGGCTTCCTTCAGACCGAGGCCCGTTATCTCGCGAACCACTTTGATTACGTTTATCTTGTTGGCTCCATGCTCAAGGAGTACTACATCGAACTCCGTCTTCTCCTCCTCAGCGGCCGCAGGGGCTGCGGCAGGGCCGACGGCCGCCGCTGCGGCCACGGGCGCGGCGGCGGAAACCCCGAATTTCTCCTCGAGTTCATGCACAAGTTCGGAAAGTTCGAGTACCGACATCTCCTCTATTGCTTTTACAAGTTCGGCGCGTGTCATAATACAAATTCCTCCTCAAAAAATTTTATAGTCTCGGCCTAGTTGCCGTTAAGCGGCCTTTTCCTTATGCTCTTTGATCTGAGCGAGAGCGGTGACGAGCCCGCGCGACGGGCCTGACAGCACAGTGACAAACGACCTGATGGGTCCGTTCAGCGTTCCAAGCAGCATGGCCAGCAGCGTTTCCCTGGACGGGAGATCCGCCAGCGCGACCACCTGTTCCTTCGCCAGGATATGACCTCCGAGTATTCCTCCTTTGATGACGAGAGCCTCATTGCCCTTCTCTTTGGCGAAGTCGCGGATGGCTCGGGCCGTCGCGACGGCGTCGTCGTAAGCGAAGACGTACGCGTTCGGACCGAAGTTCATTTCGCCCGCCGCAACCTGCCCCGACTCCTCGAGCGCTATGCGCATGAGCGTGTTTTTGGCGACTTTCATTTCCCCTCCGGAAACGCGTATCGCCCTGCGTACCGCGGTCGCTTTCGAAACCGTAAGGCCTCTGTACTCTGCTATGAATATCGCCCGGCTCGCCCTGACGCACTTCGCGAGCGCGTCTATTTCCGTTCGTTTTGCTTCGGTTGGCATAACTTTCACCTCCATTTCGCTATAATATCAATATAGTAAGACAAAAAAACAGGCTCGTTATCACGAGCCCGGTCTGAATCGGCGAAAAACGAATATCCGCGTATCCGAACCTCGGCGGGAGATTGAGTCCTCACGGACGCCCGCTGTCTTAAGCTCATGCCTGTTTAATTGTAAAACCCTTCAGCGGAGACTATGTCCGCGATAACGAAATCACTCCGCCGTGGTCTCCTTTTGCGCCGCGGCCTCGTCGATCTTTATGCCGATTCCCATCGTCGGCGAGAGGGTCATTCCCTTGATATAAGTCCCTTTGACCGCGGAGGGGCGGGCTTTCACTATGGCCTTTATCAGCGTTCGCAGATTTTCCTGGAGCTGTTCCGCGGTAAAAGACGCGCGCCCTACGGCATTATGAATAATGCCCGCTTTGTCCACCCTGTACTCCACGCGTCCGGTCTTTATCTCTTTCACCGCTCCGGCCACGTCAAAAGTGACGGTATTTGTCTTGGCGCTAGGCATCAGCCCGCGGGGACCAAGAACTTTCCCGAGGCGGCCCACCGCTTTCATGACGTCCGGAGTCGCGATGACGGCGTCGAAGTCCATCCATCCGCCCTCTATCTCCGCGACTTTTTCTTCGCCGCCGAAGAAATCGGCTCCGGCTTCTTCGGCCTCCCTGACTTTTTCGCCGCCCGCTATGACCAGCACTTTTTTGGAGTGGCCGGTGCCGTGAGGCAGCACCACGGTGCTTCTGACCTGCTGGTCGGCGTGACGGGGGTCGACCCCGAGCCTGACATGGAGTTCGATACTCTCGTCAAACTTGGCGTTCGCGCATTCCTTGACAAGTGTCACGGCTTCGGTCAATTCATAACGTTTTTGCGCGTCAACCTTCTCCAGTAAAGCCTTGAACCTTTTGCTCTTCCTCGACATTCTTCATACCTCCCGTGGTTGTTATCGGAAACGCTCGGCGCGTTCCCTCCCACTTTTCTTAAAGCCGGTTCAACCGACTATTTCGACTCCCATCGACCTCGCGGTCCCTTCGAGCATCCTCATCGCCGCGTCTATCCCGCCGGCGTTCAAATCGGCCATTTTGAGCGCGGCAATCTCCTGTACCTGTTTTCGCGAAACCTTGCCGATGAAACTTTTGTTCGGCGTCCCCGAGCCCTTTTCTTTGCCTATGGCTTTCTTGAGAAGCACGCTCGCGGGTGGGGTTTTCATAATAAAAGAGAAGCTGCGATCCGCATAAACAGTGATGACGACCGGAATTATCATTCCAACCTGATCTGCCGTTTTGGCGTTGAACTGCTTGACGAATTCCATTATGTTGATGCCTCGCTGTCCTAACGCCGGTCCCACCGGCGGCGCCGGCGTGGCCTTACCCGCGGGAAGCTGGAGTTTCAACTCCCCAATCACCTTTTTCGCCATATAGAAAAATACCTCCTTAAATTTTGTTGGGGGCGTCTCCCGAGAATTCGCGCGCCGGCCTTATATATTCCGGCGGACGAAATCCGCGGGCGCTCCCTTCTCATTATTGAGCCGCCGGCGTCGCGCGTCGGTGGCGATAAGTTCAAATCGAAAAACAAGCCCTCGATCCGGGCCTATAATTTTTCGAGATCCGTGTGGTCGGCCTCCGTCAATGTCTCTCTGCCGAAAACCGTGACGCTGAATTTCACCTTGCCTTTGTCCGCGTTGACCTCGACTACGGGGCCGACTTGATTCGCGAAAGGTCCGTTTTTTACCTTGATGGTATCGCCCGGTTTGAACGCTATTTCGAGCTTCGGCTTGGCCTGATCCTTCGATATCTTGGTCATTATCTCGCCGACTTCTTTAGGAGTCAGAGCTATCGGATGATTGCCGGTACCGACAAAACCGGTCACTCCCGGCGTATGACGGACAACGTACCACGACTGATCTTCCAGTATCATCTCCACAAGTACATAACTCGGGAACACCTTGCGTCTGACCCGCTTTACCTTGCCTTCTTTGTTATAAACCCTCTCCTCGACAGGAACTAAGACGCGAAATATCCTGTCCTCCATGCCCATCGTTGCAATGCGCTGTTCCAAATTCGCGCGAACTTTATTCTCGTAACCGGAGTAAGTTTGAACAACATACCACTGACGCCCGGAGTTTTCGCCGAAATCAGCCATCGTCAGACCCGCTCCAGATAATTCATATTCATGCGGTTCAACCTATAAACCACCTCAATACCTCGGTAAGCAACAGATCGACCAGACCGAGATAAACGCTGAACACAACCGTCAGCGCGACAACCACCAATGTGGAATACCAGACCTGTTTTTTCGTCGGCCATGAGACCTTTTTAAGTTCAGCTTTGGATTCCCTGAAAAAATCTCTTACCACCGCAACGTTGAGGACCGTTTTCATACCTCGGCCTCCTAATAAAATATAATTCACATTTACGTTATATGGCAGGCCCGGAAGGATTCGAACCCTCAACCCCCGCATTTGGAGTGCGGTGCTCTACCAGTTAGGAGCTACGGACCTGCGAGCAAAAGGTATTCTACACTACTTCGTTTCTTTGTGCAAGGTATGCTTGTTGCACCACTTGCAATGCTTGAGCTTTTCAAGTTTCTTATGGGACTTTTTCTTGTTCACGTGCGTCACGTAATTACGGCGCTTACATTCAGTACACTGCAACCCGACTATATCTGCCATTTTTATGACCTCACTCTATTATCTCGGTGACGACGCCCGCGCCGACAGTGCGGCCGCCCTCGCGAACGGCGAACCTGAGTCCGGGCTCCATCGCTATCGGCGATATCAGCTTTACCTCGAACGTGCTGTTATCTCCGGGCATTACCATCTCCACTCCATCCGCCAGCTT
>JAITAT010000213.1 GCA_031283975.1 Synergistaceae bacterium | reverse complement strand
ACGCCGTATCAGTCCGCGCGGGCAAAAGGCATACCACGACCGTACCGGCGTAAAGGCTGGATTCATACGCTTTCTTCACCCATGATGATATTTCCCGTCCGTATGGAGGGTTCATCCAGCAAACGCCGCTCCAATTACACGCGAGGCCGTTTTCTTTTTTCGTGAAATAGCGCTCGCACTTCGCATTCGCGCGAGTAGCGCATACATCAAGCGTAAAGCGAAACACCGCGTTTACGGCGTCGAAAAATTCCCGCGGCGTCTCCCATTCGCCTGATGTGCTGCTAAACAGCCCTTGATTCAGCTTTGAGGTCGCAGGTTTTTTGAGAATCTCGCCACGCTGATTGAAACGCTGCCGCGCCGTCATTTTTTCCCCTTCTTCTCTCGTATTGACGGTTTACCGTCATTGTCGTCGAAGAATTTTTCGCACTTCGGGCACTTCCAGAACGACCGCCCATCTTTTTTACTTATGAGGCGAACTGCTTTACCGGAACAGCCCTTGACCGGGCACGGCGCTTCAGCGCGGGATTCCTTCACAACCGGTATTCCGTCAACATCCTTAAAAATGACATCCGGCGAACAGAGGCATTTCCAATAGAAACCGTATTTGCCGGAAAAGCGCCGCGCGTCCGCGCCGCAGCCCAGCGGACAGGGAGCTTCCACAACCTCGCCGCCAAACTCTTTCCTCCGCTCCAGACCTGTAATATCCGAAGGAACATTCAAGTTACCAGAAAGAATCTCCCTCACCATACCGGCGACCTCCGCAACAAAGGAATCAAGGGAAACGCCGCCGCCCTCGATGTCGCTCATTTTCTGTTCCCAGAGGGCCGTCATATCGGGATATACCAAGACGGAGGCTTTGCTTTCGCCGTCGCCGTTCAGCAGGTTTATTAACAGCTTCCCCAAGTCGGTTGAAACAATCTGCTTTTTCTTCTTCTCGATATAACCCCGCTCGAACAGCGTCGCAAGTATCCCTTCCTGCGTCGCTTCAGTTCCGATGCCCTGCAATTCCCTGAGCTTCTCCTTTATCCGCGGGTCTTTGACGTATGCGTGTATTCCATTCATCGCGGCCAGCAGCGAATGGTAGGTATAGGGCTTCGTTGGCTTTGTCGTCCTTTCTTCCAGGGAGGCATGAACGGTTCCGGCCTCACCCTCACGAACCGGACAAAGAACGGGTAAAGAATCGCGCGCGCCCGCTTCGCCCTTTTCGCCGCCTTGCGTTTCATCCAATCCCTCCGCGCCGCCGCTTTTCCCCTCGGTTTTTTCGTCCGTTTCATCCTGTTTATCCCACCCCTGCCAGCCTAAATTGATTACCGTCCTGCCGGTCGCCCTGAATTTTTCCTTTATTTCCCCACCCGTCTCGAACTCGATAACGGTTTCCTCATATTCGTAATCCGGGAAGAATTGAAGCGCGTAGCGTATGCAAATCAGCTCGTAAATTTTTCGCTCTTTTTCGGAGATCGCTCCCGGAATTTTCGCCGTTGGGATAATCGCAAAATGTTCGGTGATCCGTTTATCGTCCCACGCCGCGCTCTTCCTCGACAGTTCGACGCCGCCCAGCATATCGGACAGAGACGGGCACGATGAACGTATGGCGTCTATAACTTTTCCTGCTTCATAAAAATGTCCTTCCGGGATGTACTCGCACCCTGTCCTCGGATACGTGACATAGCCGGATTCATAGAGATGCTGGACATGAACGAGCGTATCCGTGATGTCATATTTTTTGCTCGCCGCCATTTGCAGCTTCGAGAGCGAATAAGGAAGCGACGGAGAGACCGAGCAGAGCTTTTTTACGACAGAAACGACGGAACCATCAGCCCCATCGAGTTTTTGAACGATGTTAAAAGCGATTTCTTTGTCCGTAATCTTTTTGTCATCGTTGAAACTGCCCGAATAGGCGTCATTGGGGAGCCACTTCCCGTACAGCTTCCTGCCGTCATCAAGAGACAGCGCGGCGGTCAAATCGTAGTAGACAGAAGGGACAAAACTTTGTATCTCCCTGTCCCTCATCACGACAAGCCCGAGCGTTGGCGTCTGGACGCGCCCGACGCTTAACACAGAAACTTTGTACCCCGCTTCCCTCAGACTGACCGTGACAAATCTGGTCATCGCAAGCCCGACCAGATAGTCAGCGCGCATTCTAGCCTGCCCCGCCAGGTATTCGCCTTTGTATTCGGCGTTGTCCCTCATATTGGATAACGCTTTCCGTATGGCATCCGGGTTTACGTCGTTGAGCCGCAATCGTTTCGTCTGTCCCTTCCACCCGCAATGCTCCAAAATCTCGTCTATCAAGGTCTGGCCTTCACGATCACCGTCGCCGACGTTCACGATGACATCGGAAGCGCCGAGGCCATGTATGAGTTTCTTCAAACCAACAAACAGAGCTTTAGTCCTTTGCTTCTCCTTGAGTTTCCACTTCTCCGGCACGTAAAGGAGCGTGTCGCGGCTCCATTTTTTGTACGCCGGGTCGTAATCCTCAGGCTCGCAAAGCTCCAGCAGATGGCCGGAAGCCCACGCGACGATATCGCCGCCACAACGGATGAAGTTTTCCTCTCTTTTTTTCACGCCCGGCAGGACGTTCGATAAAGCCCTCCCGACAGATGCTTTCTCAGCCACGTAAATTATCAAAATTGCTCCTCCTGAGATTTATAGTCTTTTCAGGCGTTCGAGAACGCCGAATCCAATATGAAAAGGTCTGATCTACGCTTTGAAGAAAAAATTCGCCGTGCTGTATGTCTTAATCACCTCGCTCTGTTTACTCACGTTCGTATTCGTGGCGTTCCACTCTCTCGGCTACCGCGTCAACCGCTCAAGTTCCCTGCCCGGACATGTCTACCGGATAACCCCGCTTGAAGAGAACGAACCGCTGGTAACAGGCGACATCGTTCTCATCGATCTCTCGAAAATCTCAAACTCCGTCATCGAGCGGGGAATGGAGCGCGGATACGTGAGCGGGGCATGGAACCAGCCCATGCTCAAACAGATAGGCGCTATCCCCGGAGACACCGTTGTCCTCAGAGATGGGCATTTGCTCGTGAACGGCGAGGCGGCGGCGAAAATGACCGTCGCCTCGCGGGATTCCTTCGGAGGCGAGCTTTTTCCGTGGCCGACGCCTGTAACGCTCCGGCAAAACCAATACTGGCTCACCTCCGAACCCGAGCGCGGCTTCGACTCCCGCTACTTTGGCCCAATC
>JAITAT010000101.1 GCA_031283975.1 Synergistaceae bacterium | reverse complement strand
CTCATGGATACCGCGCGTTTTGACAGGACTCAGGCTGTCCGGGGCGGGATTCTGCATGTGATATCGGACGGGGCGGCCTTGCGGCTGGAAGATCTGGCCGCGTTCATGCTGTCAGTCAGCGACAACACCGCTACAAATATCCTGATAGACATGCTGGGCATGGACGGCATCAATGTCTCCGCGCGGCGGATCGGCGCGCGCGGAACCGAACTTCGCCGCAAGATGATGGACTTCGCGTCCGCGCGCGCGGGACGCGACAACTACACCACGGCGTTGGACACCGCGCTTGTGCTTGAGGAAATTCTGAAAAATCGCCGAATGACCGAGATGCTATCGGTGCAGAAGAGTTCGTCGGGACTGCCCGCGCTTCTTCCTTTCGACGACATGGACGACGTTGAAGCGGTGCTGATTCACAAGACCGGCGGACTTCAGGGAATATTTCATGACGCGGGCGTGTTTTTTTACTCCTCGGATCCCGTCGTCGCTGTCGCGCTGACGTCGGGCGCCGCGACGGGCAAGGAAGGACAGGCGTTCTGCGCGTCCGTCGGAAAGATCGTGTACGACGCGTTTTTACCGGGGCAAATATCTGTGAAAGGATGCCGATAAATCATGAAGATAACCGGAATAAGAATCGGACGTCTCGCTATCCCGCTTATCAAACCTTTCAAGACCGCGCTTCGCTCGACGGACGTTATAGCGACGAACATCATAGAGCTGACCGCTGAAGGACCGTTCTCGGGATATGGGGAAGCCCCTCCCACCGCGGCCATCACCGGCGAGACGGACGGCTCGATACGCGGCGCCGTCGAAACACGCATAGCATCGGCGCTGATCGGCAGAAACGCGGAAAACCTGAACGAACTGCTCGATATCCTCGAACACAGCGTGGTCGGCAACAGCTCCGCGAAGGCCGCCGTCGACACGGCACTCCACGACCTGTGGGGCAAATGCCACGGGAGGCCTCTCTATCAACTGCTGGGAGGCGGAAAGAAAATTCTATCGACGGATTACACGATCAGTCTCAACCCGCCCGAGGAGATGGCGCGCGATACACTGGATGCCGTGTCGAAAGGATACAAGGCACTCAAGATAAAGGTGGGCTCCGATCCGCGGCTCGACATGGCGCGACTGTCGGCGGTAAGGGAATCGGCAGGGCCGGGTATCCTGCTCCGCGTCGACGCGAATCAGGGATGGAACCCCAAAGAGGCCATTCGCGCCATCAAATTCATGGAGGACGGCGGACTCTCCGTCGAACTCGTCGAACAGCCTGTGGCCGCCTGGGATATCGAAGGATTGAAACAGGTCACGGAAGCCGTCGACACCCCCATCATGGCCGACGAATCGGCGCACTCGCCCCGCGACGCGCTGCGCCTAATCGCCTCCCGTTCCGCCGACATGATCAACATCAAACTTATGAAAAGCGGGGGAATACGCCGCGCGCGGGCCATTTGCGCGATGGCCGGAGCGGCCGGCATGGAGTGCATGATCGGATGCATGATGGAAAGCAAGGTGTCCGTAACGGCCGCGGCGCATCTCGCAATGGCGGAGAGCGTGATATCCCGCTGCGACCTCGACGCTCCCATCCTCTGTTCGGAGGACCCGGTCGCCGGGGGCGCGGAATATTCGGGCGCGTCGATAACCGTGACGGACGCCCCGGGCCTCGGAATAGAATCCATAAAAAATATCGCGTGGCTGTAATAAGCATTGCACAAAATAACCTTATGGTATATTTTTATGCGGAAAGAAAAATAACACACACCAAAAGGAGCGGCTTTTTATGGCAAAATATATCCTAAAAAGGTGCTTAGTGAGCATTCTCACGGTTTTAGTCGTCATAACGCTCATCTTTTTTCTGATAAGAATGCTGCCCGGCGACCCCTTCACCAGCGAAAAAGAAGTGCCTAAGGCGGTAAGGGAGAACATGCTCGCGCGCTTTGGGCTGGACAAACCGCTCCATACGCAGTATCTGCTTTATCTCAAAAATTTCTTCCTGCACGGCGATATGGGACCCTCGATGAAATTCGAGACGCGTTCGGTGCGCGACATAATACTCTATTCGTTTCCCGCGTCCGCCAAAATCGGCCTGCTGGTCGTGCTGGCGTCCCTCCTTGCCGGGATCAACATCGGGATCGTCGCCGCCATGAATCAGGGCAGGCTGCCGGACAGATTCAGCATGTTCGTCGCGACGCTCGGTGTTACCATCCCGAATTTCGTCTTGTCCAATCTGCTCATTCTGTTTTTCTCGATAAAACTCAAAGTACTGCCTCCGACCGGCTACGGCGAAATGAGACACCTCTTCATGCCGGTAGCGGCCCTCTCCGGTTACTCCACCGCGTTTATCGCCCGGCTCACAAGGAGCAAGTACCTGGAAGTCATGAAACAGGATTACATCAGAACGGCCAGGGCAAAAGGAATGTCCCGCTCCTCCGTCGTATTCAAACACGCGATGCGGAACGCCATAATCCCGGTGGTCACATATCTGGGTCCCCTCGTGGCGAACGTCCTGACGGGGAGTTTTGTCGTCGAGACGATTTTCGCGATTCCCGGTCTCGGGCGCGAATTCGTACTCTCCATAAGCAATCGCGACTACTCGCTCGTCCTCGGCGTCTCCATATTTTACAGTTGTTTCGTCATCATGTGCAATTTCCTCGTCGACGTGGTCTACGTGCTGATAGACCCAAGGATACGACTCGGGGATTCGGACAGATGATTCCGAAATACGAGAAGATAGACAGCGCTCTTTTTGAATTGGCGGACGCGGCTGAAATCACCGGCGAGGAAGCCAGGCCGAACATAGCCTACTGGCAGGACGTCCGCAGGCGCCTGTTCGAAAACAGAGCGGCCGTCGCGGCGCTTGCCGCCATCGTCGCGATCGTTTTGTGCGCGATCATCATCCCTATTCTCAAGCCCGACTATTACTCGAACAACTTCGAGGTTTCAAATCTGCGGCCGAACGCGTCGTACTGGTTCGGAACCGATAACTTCGGACGCGACATATTCACGCGGATATGGTTCGGCGCCCGGTATTCTCTCATCATCGCCTTCGCCGCGAGTTTCATAAACCTTATAATCGGGACGCTCTACGGCGGAATATCCGGCTACGCGGGAGGCCGCGCGGATTTGGCGATGATGAGGATCGTGGACGTTATCTACTCCATTCCAGTGACAATTTATGTCATCCTTTTCATGGTTTTCCTGGGACCGGGACTTCACAGCATTATCTTCGCGCTCTCGGTTTCCTACTGGCTTCCGATGGCGAGGATCGTGCGGGGCGAGGTTCTGCAGTTGAAGCAGCAGGAGTTCGTTCTCGCCTCGCGGGCGCTCGGCGCGTCGAATTCGCGCATTCTTTTCAAACATCTCATGCCGAACTGCCTAGGACAGATAATCGTGACGCTGACTCTGTCCATTCCCTCGGCCATCTTCACCGAGGCGTTCTTGAGCTTCATCGGCCTTGGCATCCCGGTGCCGCGCGCGTCATGGGGCACGCTCGCGTCCGAGTCGATCTCGTATATGCGGATAGCGCCGTATCAGCTTATTTTTCCCGCCGCGGCCATCTGCGTCACCATGCTGGCTTTCAATGTCCTGGGAGACGGTCTGCGCGACGCTCTCGACCCGAGAATGAGATGAACCCGGCGGCGGCGTCATGAATCTGCTTGAAATATCTCACCTGAAAACATCGTTTTTCACGCATATGGGCGATGTAAAAGCGGTCGACGACGTGTCCATTTCCCTGGAACGGGGCGAGACGCTCGGCATCGTCGGAGAATCGGGGAGCGGCAAGAGCGTCGCCATGCTATCCGTGATGAGGCTGTTGTCCGACAACGGCAGAATCGTATCGGGCGAGATCAATTTCGGGGGCAGGGATATCGCGAAACTTTCCGAGCGCGAGATGGAACATCTGCGCGGCAAGCAAATAGGGATGATATTTCAGGACCCCATGACCTCCCTCAACCCCGTTTTCACGATAGGGAACCAATTGACCGAGATGATCTCCCGGCATCAGGGTTTGGGACGTAAAGAAGCCATCGGCCGGGCCGCGGAAATGTTGTCGGCGGTCATGATTCCGTCGCCCGGCGAGCGTATGAGACAGTTTCCGCACGAGATGTCCGGCGGCATGAGACAGCGGGTGATGATAGCGATGGCGCTCTGCTGCGGCCCCGACATCCTGATCGCGGACGAACCGACCACGGCGCTCGACGTGACCATCCAGGCGCAGATAATCGACCTCATGAAAGATCTGAAAAAACGCACCGGCGCATCCATCATCCTTATAACTCACGATCTGGGAGTCGTGGCCGGCCTTTGCGACAAAATCTGCGTGATGTACGCCGGAAGGATAGCCGAGAATGGCTCCTCCTCGGACATCTTCTATAACCCCAGGCATCCGTACACCAAAGGACTGCTAGCGAGCGTCCCGAACCCGAAAAAACTGGCGAAAGAACGGCTCGTCCCAATCAAGGGCGCTCCGCCCGACCTGCTTTATCCGCCCGAGGGGTGTACCTTCGCGCCCCGATGCGG
>JAITAT010000089.1 GCA_031283975.1 Synergistaceae bacterium | reverse complement strand
CTCAGAAGCGCGTCCCTGACGTAAGGATTGCCGTAGCCGAGTTGATGGACGCTGTTGCCGTGAAAATCCATGTATCTTTTCCCCGAAAGATCCTCTATATATATGCCCTGTGCGGATTTAAGAACGTTGAGGCAGGGAGACGAGAGGTTCTGCCTGAAAAACAGCCTTTCGTCGGCTTCCATCAGGGCTGCCGATTCATCGTCCAGTCCGTCCAGCCATTCGTGTCTGTATTCGCTCTCATTGGTGTCGCCCTCTACGTTACGAAACATTCGCAGACCTCCGTGATCGGAAAATGGGTCGATGAAGCATAAAGTTCGACAAAAATATTACGACTGGTTTGTGAAGAGTGATTCATGTTTGTGTCAATAATTTGTAAAATGTCTCGCTGCTAGCAGCCGGCTCTTCAAAATACGGCAAAGCCGCCGCCTCCAAACTGGCGGATCTAGATGTTTTCAATGCCGTAATTTCAGACGGAGAGCTACCGGTGATTTACAGGGAGTATAGCGGGATAAGAGGCATCGAGTCTGATATAGTTGAAACGCTTCACTGTCCGCGCGATGAGGCCGTCGCTCCATCAATTAAGAATTTTCCTATCGGAATATCCGTCCACTCCGTCATTCCGGGAACCTTGAGCGAGAGCGTCATCGTTCTCGGCTCCGCTATCACCTGATAGACGGTGGAATCACTGGTGGCGCCGAGGTCTTCGAGCCGCGTATCGAGAATCTTCTTCATCCGGGCGGCATCGATGCTTCCTTTGAAATGCTCGGCCAGGTTCAGCAGGTTTTGTCTGCGCTCGCGCGTGCGGAAGAATTTTTTGTCGTCCGGTTTCGGCAGTCCCCACGACGGTTCGGTGAAATGATTGGTCGCCACCATCAGCCCCGGGCGGCGGGCGGACAGCCTGCGCTTCACGTCGAACACGGGCCACTCGAAACAGCGCGACGTCTGGTCGTCGGCCGCGCCGATGATATAGGCGAAATTCGACCTAGTGGAGTGAAAAAAACTCTCCAGTTGATCCAAATCGGGCGAGTCGAGAAGGAACATGAAAAGTTCGGCGACCGCCGGCACCCTGTTGCGATACTGCAACGCTCCGCCCGACGGCTCGCCGTTGTTCAGTTCGAGAAAAATTCCGCGCTCGTTTATCCCGGTGGTCACGTAGATCTGTCCCGGATAACCGATTGCCGCCACGGCGAGCGATCCGTCCGACGGATGGAAAACCGCGATCGTCAGATATTCTCCCAGCTCGCGGAACCAATCGAAATAGTCGTAATTCCTGCCGTAGATCAGCGAGCCGGAAGAATATTCCCCCCAGACGGCAATGCCGCTGCAATTCGCCCGCGGCCACAACTCACCGGCAATCAGCGCTTCGACGGCGTTCAACAGCAGAATTTTCCCGAATTCCAATCCGCCGGTCTCAGAGATACCCGTCAGAACTTCCTTCAATTTATACGGGTAATTGACGTAAAATCCCTCGGCGGCGGCATCCAGGCTCTCCCTGCTTTTTCCGAGATCGTTCAGGAGCTTGCCCTCTATCGCTCTCTCGTACATGCCGCGCAAAGCGCCGGAGGCGAGAGCGCCGTACTGGCGTCCCATTTCGCGCCACGTTCCCCTGAGATCGAGCAGGGTGAAATTTCCGAAATCGACGGAACGCCCGCCCTCAAAATTTTTATATTCGGTATCGGCTGCGCTGTTCGTCATCGGGGATCACCTCATGATAAGAATTATAACAAAATGAGGCGCGTTTTTCGCGCGCTGTCTGCGTAACAGGTGTTATTATTCCTGACGGACGAATTTCAAAGGAGAATCGCGATGATGGGGATTACCGAAGAGATGGAGGCGCGGCTCCGGCGTTTCGCGCGGATTCTCGCGGCATCGAACGAAACGGCGCGCGTCACGGGGCCGTCGGATGAAAGCGTAATATACGAGGAACACGTCAGGGACGCGCTCGCGGCGCTCCCTCTGCTTGAAAAATTCCCGGCGGGTTCCTCATTCGCCGACGTCGGAACGGGCGGCGGGCTGCCCGGAATAGTGTGGGGAACCTGCCGCCCCGACATGCGCGGAGTGCTGATAGACAGCGTAGGGAAGAAAATAAACATCGTCCGCGGTATAATCCGCGCGCTGGAACTGGAAAATATATCGGCCATCAACGAGCGGTCTGAGGAAACCGCCCTGTCGCGCAGGGAAACATTCGACGTCGCGGCCGCCCGCGCCGTGGCGAGCGCGCCGGTTCTCGCCGAATATCTCTCGCCGCTCGTGAGGGCGGGCGGCCTGCTGATAGCGTTCAAAGGGCCGCGCGCGGCGTCCGAACTGGAATGCGTTCATCCGAGGGACTGGAGAAAATTGGGCTTGGGCGCGCCGTCGCTCGTTCCCTATGAAATCGCGGGCAGGGAATGCAATATGGTTACATGGACGAAAATATCCGAGTGCCCCAAGCGCTTCCCCAGAAAACCCGGAGACGCGAAAAAAAACCCCTGGAACGGATGAGCCTTTCAACGCGCTTGCGCGCGCGAACCGGCTTCACTCAATATCCCGATGAATTTCGAGTCGTCCACGTTTCCTCCCGAAATTACGACGCCGACACGTTTGCCCTTTATATCCGCCTTTCCGGACGTAAGCGCCGCGACGGCCGTTCCGGCGGCGCCCTCTATCACCAGATGATGATTTTTGTGGACGAACGTCATGGCTTTGGCGATGTCCTCCTCGGATATGCCGGCGATGCCGGTGACGTTGCGCCTGATGAAATCGAAGAGTTTCGGCGATGCCGAGCCTCCGAGCGCGTCCGCTATGGAATCGGTTTCCTCCGCAGGCTCGACGCGGCCCGCGTCCCAGGCGCGAGGCCAGCTTGGGTTGTTTTTGGCCATCGTGCCCCATAATTCCGCCGAAGGCCGCAGGGCGCGAGCCGCGACGGCGACCCCCGTCAAAAGCCCGCCGCCGGATAACGGGCAGAATATGACGTCCAGCTCCGGTTCGTCCAGAAACATCTCCAGCGCCAGAGTCCCCTGCCCCGCGGCAATGTAGGTATCTTCGTACGCGGAGACGAACGTCAGTTTTTCCTCGCCGGCCATTCGGAGCGCCGTCCGTTCGGTGTCGTCGTACTGCGCTCCGGTCACCCGCAGATCGACGTACTCGCCGCCTCTCGCGAGTACGGATGCTGTTTTCGCCTCGGGGCAGGTCTCGGGCACGCATATCACGGCTTTCGTCCCCAGCATGGCGGCCGCGGTGGCGAGTCCCTGCGCGTGGTTGCCCGACGAGGCTGTTATCACGCCGCGCGCGCGTTCTTCCTCCGTGAGGGAGTACATCTTGTTTATTGCCCCGCGAATCTTGAACGAACCCGCGTGCTGCTGATTTTCGAGCTTCATGTAAACTCTCGCCCCGGCGAGGTCCGAAAGAGGGTGCGAATATTCCAACGGGGTATGGCGCGCCAGCCCGAAGAGCAATTTTCTTGCTTTCAGGACGTCGGTTATGTCGGGTATCCTCACCGCGCCGTCACGCGATCCGTTCATCCGCGCGCACCCGCGTGTTTCGCCTCGTGTTCCAGCAGCCATTGTTTGCGGTGCAGGCCGCCGCCGTAGCCGGTGAGCCCGCCGTCGCCGCCTATTACCCTGTGGCACGGCACTATTATTGAGATCGGGTTGTTGTGGTTCGCCCCGCCGACCGCGCGGACGGCTTTGGGATTGCCGACCGAGACGGCTATCCGGCCGTAGGTCGACGTCTCCCCGTAAGGTATCTGCAGGAGCGCGCGCCACACTTTCATCCGAAATTCGGTTCCGCGCAGGTCGAGGGGAACGGAAAACGCCTTGCGCGCTCCTCTGAAATACTCGTCAAGCTGCGCCGCGCAAATCCCGACGATCGGGTTTTTATCGGAAACGGCGCGCACCGGTTCGTCGGAAAAATGAATCTCGGATACTCCGGCCTCGGTGACATTGAAAACGACATTACCTATCGGAGATTTGTAAAAACCGGCTGCCTCGATCATGACAATCCTTCTTTCGCCCCGCTTATCGGAGAAAGTTCATTTTCAAAAATGTCAGAACATGCTATCTTTTTCATGACGCGGGTCTCTTTTGGCGCATGTTTATCGTGAGTTAATTATATCAAAAAATAACACATGCCGCTTTTATCCGGCGTCGCTGTAAATTCTTCAAGGCACAAACACTATTTTATATGCGCGAAGATCGAGGTACAATATGAAAAATCCGTATTCCGACGAACATTTTATGAGAGAGGCGCTGCTGGAGGCGAGGATCGCGCTGTCGCGCGGGGAAATACCGGTCGGCGCGGTGATGGTCAGCGAAGGGATAATAGTGGGGCGCGGGCGCAACAGCACGGAGCGGGGCGCTTTGCCCTTTGCCCACGCCGAAATGCTGGCGCTCTCCGACGCGGGCGCGAACCTGCGCAGGCGGCGTTTTGACGGCTGCACGCTCTATATCACGCTGGAACCCTGCCCCATGTGCGCCGGAGCCATAATGCAGACGAGGGTGTCGCGAGTCGTCTATGGCGCGAAAGATCCGAGGGCCGGCGCGGCCGGAACCCTGTACGATATCTTGCGTGACTCCAGGATAGCGCATAAATGCGATGTAACGGACGGGATTCTGGCTTCGGAAGCGTCGGATCTGCTGCGAACATTTTTCCGGGCAAAGAGATAATTTCCCGTCATCCCGTCGATTTGCCCGTATAAATTGCGTCATCGACCAAACGCTTCATTCTTTTAGAAACATTTTAAGCGAGTTATTACAGGTATTTTATCTCTTATCTTGTACACAACTGATATTATAGAGTTATAATAGCTATGAAACAAATACATGGACGGAATATTGGATTATTGTACGGCGTCGAAAAAGCGATTTGAATTGCCCGAGTGAGGGAGTGGGTTCATGCTGGACGCGACATACGAAAAATGGATAATTCCGCAATACGTTGATTTATTTTCAATTCAATTTGACGGCGGCGACGGAAAATCGCCCGAAACAGCTTTTCTCATCTCCAAGCCGGTGCACATGATGAAGCTGTCGGAGGCCGTCTGTAACGGTATTTCATACGAAGGAGCCCACTTCAGGCTCGGGTGCGACATAGACCTCGGCGACACAGCCTGGCAGCCGATAGGATATTGTTCCGGCCCGTTCGATAAGCGCGAGTTCGCCGGCATATTCGACGGAGCGGGCTTTGCCGTGAAAAACTTTCATATAGAAAATCAGGGCGCCAAAAGCGCGGGGTTGTTTGGGTATACCGAATACGCGGTCATTCAGAACCTGTACGTCCTCAATTTCAGGATATCCGGCGGAGACTCGATCGGAGGCGTTATCGGCTATTCCGAAACCAGCACGGTAACCGGTTGTTACGCGGACGGCGCCATTGATTCCAATTCCTCCAACATCGGCGGGCTCGTCGGGCTCGCCTGCAACAGCGTTATCATGAACAGCGTATCGGTATCCTCCGTCATGGCTCACGACGGCAACGTGGTGGGTGGTTTTTGCGGATACGTTTACAACGGGGCGAAAATTTACAACTGCGAGGCAAGGGGGCTGCTGAAAGCTCTGTCGGTCGGCGAGGCGGGAGGATTCGTCGGTTCCGTCAAGGACAGCGCCATCTCGACCTGCAACTCGAGCGTCGAAATAATCAGTTCCAACTGCGGCAACGTGGGCGGATTCGGGGGTTTCATCCGCAATTGCCGCGTCGATCTGTGCAAGGCTGACGGTAAAGTCAACGCGCTTAACGAGGAGACCAACGCGCAGGCGGGGGGATTCGTGGGGTTTACCAACAGCATCGTTACCCGCTGCATCGCGTCCGGCGACATATGCAAAAAGGGGACGATGGGAGCGATAGGCGGTTTTGCCGGTTACGTCATGAGAGGTTCCGTCAGTCTG
>JAITAT010000207.1 GCA_031283975.1 Synergistaceae bacterium | reverse complement strand
ATCCGCCGGCCCGCGGCAACGAGCGTCTCGAATTCCTTGGGGACGCGGTGCTTGGATTGTGCGTTTCCGCGATGTTTTTTTCGTCTTGCCCCGAACTCGACGAGGGCGGCCTCTCAAAGGCAAGAGCGCGAGTGGTGATGGAAACGACTCTCGCCTCTTGGGCCAGGGCAATGAGCCTGCCCGAACTGATGAAACTAGGCCGCGGGCTCGAAACGCAGGGCGGCAGAAGCAATCCTTCGATACTTGCCGACGCCATGGAAGCGATACTGGGGGCGTTATTCATCGACGGAGGATACGAGGCGTCCTTGGCCGCGGTGACAAACCTCATGGAATTCTGCGGCAGCGCTCCGCCCGAGAAATCGGACGACAACAGGGACGCGAAATCCCTGTTGCAGGAAAAACTCCAGGCGCACGGCGACAAACCCCCGATATACCGACTGATGAAACGCACCGGCCCAAGTCACGCGTCTATTTTCGAAGTCGAAGCGTCTCTCGCGGACGGAACGATTCTCTCGGCGGGAAAAGGCAATTCCATCAAAAACGCCGAGTTCGCCGCCGCGCAGGCGGCTCTTGATAAGCTGTCGCGGGCCAACCGGCCGGCGATGGATATTCTCGAAAGGCCCTCCCAAGATTGAAATACCGCAGCGCCAAAATCATAGCCTCGCTCTTCGCGGCGGCGTTGCTGCATATTTCACCCGCTCACGCCGCGAATACCGCTCCCGCGGCTTACGCGTCGCTTCCCTGGCTTTCGGGGATGGCACAGTTCATAGTGGGAAGCACGATAAATATACAATCGGCATCGTCATGGAACTCGTCGGGATCTCTCGTCGCACCTCGCGGCAAACCCCGGGATGCGGCCGTCATAGCGCTGGACCCGAAAGATGCCGCGCGTCTCGGTTTTGAAACCGAAGCGCCAAACCTCTACCTGCTTTACGACAACCTGCCCATCGAAGAATCGAAAAGAGGATATATGCCGTTCAATCCTTCAATATTGCCGTTCTTGAGCCAGCGTCTTTTGATAGTGCTCTGCAAGTTGAGCCCTGACAACTACTCGTTTTACCAGAGAAGGCTCGCGGAATTCCAGTCGCGTCTCGAAAGCGCGGTCGAAGTCGGAAGAAGCCTAATTCACGACGCTCCGGTACTCGATCTTTCCGGTGCTGTCGGCCCATGGATACGGGCGGCTTCAGCAAAAGCGGTGCGTCCGCCGGACGAACTGTGGTACGCGTGGAGCGGGAACATCAGAATCGCGGAACTCGCGCTCGCCGTAAAAGAAGCCGAAAACAACGGGTGGCATATCCTGACGGATGCGTGGACCCCGCAACAGATACGGGCACATACGATCTCATCGAAGAGACTCGTCTCCATATCGCCCCCGGAAGCGGATTATGACTTCTTCAATTATCTGCACGACATCTACCTCAAATTTTGGACCGTATCATCGGCAAAATGAACGCCATCTCGAACATAATCTCATCGGCCGAAGAAATAAGACCCCCACAGTCCAAAACTCACCCCCACCATAAAGATGGCCGCTATCAGAGTGACCAGCATCAATATTTCCTGCATCCGCCTGCTCTTTTTATTATCGGGCTCGTGTTCTTCTTTGCCGGCCTCGGTCTCCTTCGCGGGTTGAACGGCTTCGTCTTTCACATTCGAAGAAAGCGTGTCTTTGGGCTGGATGAAACCGGGAAACGCATACTCACCGGCCTCCGCCTCGAGAAGATCGGTTATGAGCGAGTCCAGGGTATACGCTATATTTTTGAGAGCCTCCTCATGTTCGTCCAGTTCGTCCGGAGGGTTCAGTTCGCTTTCGGACAGAGGTTCTTTCAGGTTTTCCTCGAGTTCCCTTTCCATCCTGTCCAGCCGTTCCAGTAAACTCTCGTGTCCTCCGCTCACGGGCACAAAGGTGGTGTTCGCGATACTTATGCCGTAATCATCGTCGCGCCGCCGAAACTCGATCGAGTCAGACTCGGCAAGGACGTCACTTTCCGCCTGAGGCTGGAATGATTGCTGAAACACGAAAGGGACTTGCAAAGCGGCGTCGAAGGGCAGTACATCCACAGCGCGAGGAACCTCCAAAGGAGCCGTCCGATGGCCGCAAATTCTGCAGAAATTGGAATTCGCGGCGTTCATAGCGGAACAGACATCGCATATCACGATATTACCGGAGGTGATGTCCGAAATATGAGGTTCCTGATTGAGAAATTTTCCGCACGACGGGCACGCGGACTCACCGTTCATGCCCGTCCCACAACTATTGCAGAACACGGCGAACACCCCTCCTCTCCAAATACAGATTCTAACGATGGAAATTTATTTTGTAATTATAGTTAAGAAACCATATTTTCACAATTCATTTCGGAAAAAAACTCATAATTTCGCGGAGCAGTGTTTAATCGAAATACGGATAAAATCCGGCTAATTTTTTATATGCGCCTTTATTTCGTCGAGCGACACTCTGGTGAGGTCGCCTCTGGGCAGCGTTGAAATTATATCCCACGCCATATCGAGCGAATGCCCTATCTCGCGATCCTCATATCTGCCCTGTTTCAAAAATTTGTTCTCGAACATCTCGCCGAAAGCAAGCGACTGTTTGTCGGTCTTGGAAAGTTCGTCCTCGCCAACGACCCCCGCGAGCGAGCGCACATCCTGTACATGGCTGTAGGACGCGAACAACTGACTCGCCAGGTCGGGATGATCCTCACGCGTAAAACCTTTGCCTATACCGTCTTTCATGAGACGCGACAGACTGGTGAGTACGTCGATGGGAGGATATATTCCCTTGCCGTCGAGTTCACGACTGAGCACTATCTGCCCCTCCGTTATAAAACCGGTGAGATCAGGGATGGGATGCGTTATGTCGTCGTTGGGCATCGTGAGTATCGGCAGTTGCGTCACACTGCCTCCGCGTCCTCTGACGACGCCCGCCCTTTCGTACAGCGAGGCCAGATCGCTGTAAAGGTACGCCGGATATCCCTTGCGGCTGGGAACCTCACCCGCCGCGACGCCAAGTTCACGGATGGCTTCGCAGTAACTCGTCATGTCGGTGATTATCACAAGGACGTGGAACCCGAGTTCGTAAGCCATATATTCGGCGGCCGTCAGAGCCATTCTGGGAGTCGCTATTCGTTCTATGACCGGATCGTCCGCCAGATTGAGATAGGTCACGACGTTGTTCGTCCGCCCCTTCTCCGACAACTCCCTCGTCAGAAATTCGGCGTCGTCGTGCTTGATTCCTATGCCCGCAAACACGACCGCGAAATTTTCGGATCCCATAAGGCGAGCCTGAGTCGCTATCTGAACGGCGAGTTGGTTGTGCGGTAATCCGTTGCCTGAAAATATGGGCAGCTTTTGTCCGCGTATCAGCGTCGTCAAGGTGTCTATCGACGATATGCCGGTGTGAATGAAATCCCTCGGGTACTGGCGGGCCATCGGGTTGAGCGGCATTCCGTTGCAATCCGCGCGGCGCCCCCCAAATACCGGGCCGCAGCCATCGGTCGGTTCTCCGAGACCGTTGAACGTGCGGCCGATTATCGACGGCGCGAGTTGAACCTGAAGCGTCCTCCCAAGCAGGCGCACCCGCGTTTCATTGGGTATCAGCCCGTCGGTGCCCGAAAATACCTGTATCAAGGTGGCTTTTTCCGACAGAGAGACTATCCTGCCACGGCGCGTTTTATTGCTCCCCGGAACGCGAACATCCACCAGTTCCTCATAAAACGCGTCCCTGCCCATGTTTTCAAGAAGGATGAACGGCCCGGTGACTTGGGAAATTCCCACGTATTCGGTCTGCGGCAATTACTTCACGCTCCCTTCTTCTCTCGTTCGCTCCGCCCCAACCCTGTTGAGGTGGTTGTCCAATTTTTTGAGGGCGCGCTCAAATGACGATTTGTCGTCCGCGGAAAACTCTCTGAGGTGCGTTATATCCTCCACCGCGTCGCTTCCTTTTATAAGCGAGATGGGAACCCCTTTTCGCACGAGTTCCAATCCCCTGTCGTAGAAACGCATTATCATGTCAAGTATGGCGAATCCCTTTTCCGGCGGGGAATACGAGTCCGACCCAAACGCCGCCTGCTGAAGATAGCCGTTTTTGACGAGAAAAGCGGCGTAGTTCACAAGCCTCTGGTCGTCGGGCAGAACGTCCTCGCCCACGAGACGTATGACCTGCTGTATCTTTTCATCTTCCAGCAGGATGGCCCGCACCTTTTCCCTGAGTTCGCCCCATCTGGGATCGACATTCCCCTGAAACCAGGCCTCGACCTCCGAGGCGTATTCGCTGTATGATTCCAGCCATGAAATCGCCGGAAAGTGACGCGCGTTGGCGAGGTTTTTGTCGAGCCCCCAGAAACATCTGATAAAACGTTTTGTGTGCCGCGTGACCGGCTCCGTGAAATCCCCTCCCGGCGGAGAAACCGC
This sequence comes from Synergistaceae bacterium, assembly GCA_031283975.1. Taxonomy (GTDB): domain Bacteria; phylum Synergistota; class Synergistia; order Synergistales; family Synergistaceae; genus JAIRKI01. The sequence goes on along the minus strand of JAITAT010000207.1, from coordinate 1,276 downwards.
CCCTATTATGTAGACGCTGCCGTTCTCCCCGCACTGTGTGACTACCCGTCCTGCGCGCTCGTAAAATTCGGCGAGACGCGACGGAAGATACGCGGGAAAACCCTCCTCCGCCGGTATTTCTTCAAGACGCCCCGATATTTCGCGCAGCGCCTCAGCCCATCTGCTGGTCGAATCGGCCATAAGAGCCACGTCGTAACCCATGTCGCGAAAATATTCGGCTATAGTTATTCCCGTATATATCGAGGCCTCCCGGGCCGCGACCGGCATATTGGAGGTATTGGCTATCAGTATCGTGCGCTCCATCAGCGGACGCCCGGAGCGAGGATCCTCCAGAACGGGAAATTGTTCCAGCACGTCCGTCATTTCGTTGCCGCGCTCGCCGCAGCCTATATAGACCACCACTTTCGCCTCGCTCCATTTGGCTAGCTGGTGCTGAGTCACCGTCTTTCCGGTGCCGAAACCTCCCGGTATGGCGGCCGCGCCTCCCTTCGCTATCGGGAAAAGGCCGTCGATGACGCGTTGGCCGGTGACGAGCGGCTCACTCGGGCGGAGCCTCTGCCGGTACGGTCTCGGCGTGCGCACGGGCCATCTCTGAGTCAGGGGGACGTCGATTTCCCTCCCCAGCGCGTTTTTCACCTTCGCGACTATGCCGCCGCTCGATACTTTGCCCTGAGGCGTTATCCACGTTATTTCGCCCTCTATGTCCGGGGGGCAGATTATACGGTGCAGCAAAAGCCCAGTCTCCTGCACCGTACCAAGCAGCGCCCCGCTTGAAATCATATCGCCCGCCTTTGCTTCCGGTGTGACGTCCCACATTTTATCCGGAGGTATCATCGGCGTCTCCGCGCCGGGGGAGATGTATATCCCCTCCTTGTCGAGGAGAGATGAAAGCGGGCGTCCTATACCGTCGAAGAAACCTCCGATGAGACCAGGCCCCAGCGATACCGAAAGAGCCTCGCCCGAGCCGGTTATTTTTTCTCCCACTTTCATGCCGCGAGTTTCCTCGTACACCTGAATGGTCGCTTCGTCCCCATCCATGCGGATTATCTCGCCAAGCAGGTTCATATCGCCGACGTGAACCATTTCGCGCATCGCGAAGTCCTTCATTCCGGACGCGTGTATTACGGGGCCGTTTATCATCGACACAAATCCGATTCTGTTCAACCCCCGCACCACCTTTAGAGGAGAGGCAGGAGTCTGTCCGCCACGATATCGGCCATCTCCTGCGCTCTCGACTGCCAATCGGCGTTTATCTGACGCCTTCCATCCTCGCTCG
>JAITAT010000264.1 GCA_031283975.1 Synergistaceae bacterium | reverse complement strand
CCGCCCGCTTGTCAGATCGCGAGAAAATTTTGCCGGGTCTCGCGCTCGATCGCGGCCCTTTTTTCCGCTCCGAAAATTTTTTCATATTCGTCCAGAGCCGACGATACGATATCTTCTCCCTTTACCAGACCGAGTTCTATTAAAATCTCCCTGCGAAACGCGGACGCGAGGTGGCCGCAGTGATAGAGGAAATCTCTCGTCACGCGCGGAATTTTCTCTCCCCGCTTGCGGGAGACCTCCGAAGCGCTCTCGAAACGGCAGCCCGTCCAGTGAAATTCACAGACTCCCTCGCCGTGCGACAGTATCTTGCCCATGACCAGCTTTAATTCGGGGTTGAAACCGTATACCAGATTCCCGTCTACGTTGTCGCAATATAAACGTCCGTATTCCAGCAGGCCGTGAGCGCTCCACGCTTCGCACCAGCCGCAGACGGTCATGTTGGTTCTGTAGTCCGGAACCAACGCGGCTATTTCGGATTTTGACGCGCCCCTGGGATCGTGCCATTCGCCGTAAAGGATATAATTTTCCATCGACAGGCTTTCTTTGTCGTTCACGCATCTCATCGCGGCGCGCAGCCCGCGCTCTCTGCCGTAAACGGCGATGGCTCGCAAGACGGCTTTTTCACCCGCGCCGGCGTATTTTTCCATGGCATACTTCGCAAACAACGCGACGAGTACTGCGTGATCCTCTATGTAAAAATTCTCTGCCGCTTCGGATCGTTCCATTATTATATATTCCTCCCCCTATCGCAAACAGAAAACCCCGGAATGACCGGGGTTTTTTGTGGTTTGAGAGCGCATCAAGCCACAATGTTGAGAGTTTGCCCGATGCCCGACTTACCCAGCAATTGCTCCACCAAATCTTTCTGGAGATCCGCTGTGGTATTCAGGGTTTTCGTCAGTACCGCCGCTCCGATCTGTGCTCCGACAGCCGCCGTTTGCACATCACTTAGCCCTTTGACCATATCCATCATGGGCATCACCTCCTCTCGCGCGCTCCACTGTTATAGTTTTCGGTAGTGCACTCGGTATTCTTAAAAAAACGGGGTTTTTTTCAGGACATAACGGCTCAACACCAGACATACAATGACGTTCACCGGTATGGAAACCGCGAATTTAAGGGCTGCCGGCGCGTCATACGGTTTGATGATATACAGAAACGGCATGAGCACAACCTGCTGGAGCCAGTATATGCCATATACGTGGGGCGTGAAAAACACCGTTATCCTCCCGAACATATCCTGAAATTTGAGGAAGAAACCCGTCAGGAAAAATGTCATTGAAATTGACGCCGCGTTGTACGAAACCGCGTCGCAAATAGCGTTGACATCCGATCGCATCGCGTTTGAAAACGTGAACTTCCATTTCAGCAGCAGCGCCGAGGACGCCAGAGCCGCGACGAACCATACCGCGGCATTGGGCGACCATCCCCGCGCGGTAAACCAGCGATTTCTCCACCCATGCGCTCCGAGCGCGAAAAATGCGATATATCCGGCTACCCTCGCCGGCTGGAAGTAAAGCACGTAACCGATGTTTATCCACCCGTCCGACGGTTTGACGCAAGCAACAACGTAATACGCGGAAACTGAAACCGCGGACAAAATCAGTATGAGCCTCCACGGAACGCGGAGCGAAGGGTTTTCCAGGGCATTAGTGCCGGTGTAGCCGGCGTAAAATTGCCCGTAGACGGCAAAGCACACGAAAAGCACCCCGAGGAACCAATAATTGGATTGCTGATAGAAAGCGCCGAAAAACCATTTCCATATAAATTCGCCTGCCGGTATCGGCGGGAGTCCGTAACCCAAATAGGAGGCATAGGCGAAAAACGGAGCAATCAGCGCTGTGCCGAGTACCCAGGGCGCTCCGATGTGGATGAGTTTGTCCTTGAGAAAACTCGTTCTTCCCCTTTTGGCAAAAGAGGGCGGCGCGAAGTACCCGGACAGGAAAAACAGAACCGTCATGGGAAACGAATCCAGAAACACCACCAATTGTGTGAAAAACAGGCTCCGATCCTCATCTATCACATACCACCACTGCGGGACATATTCCATATACGTCATCGCCGAATGCAGCATGACGACGAAAACCACCATACAGAAACGAAGGGCGTCGAACCCTATGATTCGTTCCGTACTGACTGTTTTTGCTGGCATGTCGGCGTCATTCCGTCCTTTTCAAAAATGGTTTTATCAGATCCAGAGGAATCGGGAATATCGTAGTGGAGTTCTTGTCGACGGATATCTCGCGCAGCGTCTGAAGATAACGAAGCTGCAGGGTTATCGGCGAGCGATCCATGGTCTCGGCCGCGAGCGTGAGTTTTTCCGCAGCCTGCAGTTCGCCTTCCGCCGCTATTATCTTCGCGCGGCGTTCGCGCTCGGCCTCGGCCTGGCGGGCCATTGCCCGTTTCATTCCCTCGGGCAGTTCCAGTTCCTTGACCTCGACCGCGCTCACCTTTATACCCCACGGATCGGTTCTCTCGTCTATTATCTGCTGAAGCTCGATATTTATCTTGTCGCGCGCCGAAAGGACTTCGTCAAGTTCCGCCCGCCCTATCACGGAGCGCAGGGTCGTCTGCGAAAGCTGGCTCGTTGCGAGCATGTAATCCTCGACCTCGACCATGGATTTTGACGGGTCGAGCACGCGGAAATACAAGACCGCGTTCACCTTGATCGGCACGTTGTCGCGCGTTATGACCTCCTGCACCGGAACGTCGAGGGTCACGACGCGGAGGTCGACCCTGAGGGTGCGATCGATCCACGGAATGACAATGCAAATCCCCGGCCCCTTTGAACCCCACAGCCGTCCCAGACGAAAGACCACCAGTCTCTCATATTCCGGCACTATGCGAAGCGCGGAAGAAAGAATGAGAAACAGAATGAGAATTCCTCCTATCACTGAACCCGAGCCGAATACCCAATCAATTACACCGCCCATATCAATCAGACCTCCATTTTTTTTACAGGTTTGACCACAAGGATCATCGATTCCATCCCGATAACCTCTACCTCGTCCCCCGGAGCGAGCGCCCCGTACGCTTTGTCGCACGTCACTCTCCAATATTCGCCGTGAAGCATCACCATATCGCCCGAGCTTCCCTCGCGTTCCAGAATTTTAGCGCGTTCGCCCGTCATACCCGGCGGTGGTTTTCGTCTTACGGTCTTACAGACCGCCCTCAGTATGAGGAAAAACACGATGCCGGACGCGAGCGTCACGCCGAGCATAAAACCGGCGGACACATTGAGCAATTCACCCCCCGGCGTCCTGTATATCAAAAGGCTGCCCAGCAGCATCGCGATAAACCCTGGGACGGCGAGTATCCCGATGCCGCCAACAGCGATATCCGCCAGTACGACGATCAAACCGCCCGCCAGAAGCGCCGCTCCGGCGAAATTCACCGGCAGTACGTGCAGGCTGTACGCCGCTGTCAGAAGCAGAACGCCTCCCGTCACTCCGAGTACGAATCCGCCGGGGGCCCTGAGTTCCAACACTATGAGGATAATCCCCGCCATCAACGCGAGATAAGCGATATCCGGCCGCGAGAAAACCTCGAGAACGCGGAATCTGAAACCCATATCGACGGTTCGTATCTCGTAGTTGTCCAGGGAGATAACTGTCTTTCCGCCTTTTATTTTCACTTCCCGCCCGTTCAATTTTTCGAGCAGTTCTTTTTCGTCGCCGGCTATAAAATCTATGACATACTGTTCAAAGGCCTCGCGCGCCGTAAGTGATACGCTGTCGCGAACCATCCTCTCCGCGACCTCGGCGTTGCGCTCCCGCTCCTGCGCGAAAGAACGCATTTTCGCCAGCAGATCGTTCATGATCTTGCGATCCATTTCGCTGTCGTCTATATCCTCTCCGTTGCCGGCGACTGGGTGAGCCGCGCCTATATTGGTCTCGGGCGCCATTGCGGCGACATGGGCCGCCTGCACTATGAACGCACCGGCGGACGCGGCGCGCGCCCCGGAAGGCGCCACCCAAACCGCGACCGGAAACTCGGACTCCGCGATGAGCGACATTATTCGGGACATGGAGTCCACAAGCCCTCCCGGGGTGTCCATCTTGAAGACCAGGATCGCGTTTTCTCCGCCTCCGATGCCGCCGAACACATTTTCGACATATTCCTCCATCGTTACGCCGACGACCCCGCTCATGGGAGCGACATATACCGTTTCGACGTTGAGAGCCCATGCCGCTGTTCCCGAAAGCGGGCATAAAGCGAGCGCGCATGACAAAAACAACGCCGCTCCGGGAAATATTCCGCTCTTCATTTGATCAGCCTCTCAATCATTTGAGATAACGCCGGAACCTTCGTTATTCTTATATCGGCGCCCGCCGGGGGGGATAATTTTTCACGGGCGCTCACTACGACATTTTTGAAACCCAAGCGAATCGCCTCCTTCATGCGCAGGTGCGCGCGCGCGATGGGCCGGATTTCACCCGCCAGTCCCACCTCGCCCATCATGCAGGTGTCGGCCGCTATCGGGATATCTTTGATCGACGACGCGAGCGCCGCGCATATCGACAGATCCGCCGCGGGATCCTGGAGCGAAAGCCCTCCCGCGACGTTGACGTAAACGTCGCTGCTCCGGGAAAATATACCGCACCTTCTCTCCAGAACGGCGAGTAAGAGCTGGAGCCTGTTTACCTCTATTCCGCGGGCCGTCCGCTTGGGATAAGGGTATGGGGTCGCGCAGGACAGCGCCTGTATCTCGGCCGCTAAAGGACGCGAGCCTTCCAGCGACACTCCTATCGCTACGCCGGAAACCGCGCCGCCGCCCTCGCTCCAATAGAGATGACTGGGATCCGCGACGGTTTTCAGGCCGTTTTCGGCCATTTCGAATATCCCCAGTTCGTCGGTGCAGCCGTAGCGGTTTTTTTCGGCCCGCAGCAGTCTGTGCGACGACGATCTCTCGCCGGAAAAGAGCAGAACGACGTCCACCATGTGTTCCAGAATCTTCGGCCCCGCTATCTGGCCCTGCTTCGTTATATGGCCCACCATAACGGTCGGTATGCCGAGGCGCTTGGCCGTTTCCGCGGAGCGCGAGGCTACCGTCCTCACCTGGTTTGGCGACCCCGCCCAGCCGCTTTCGTCGTCGAACCTGAAAGACTGCACGGAGTCTATGACGAGAAATTCGTACGCGGACGAAGCGTCGAGCATTGCCGGAAGGTCTGTATCGCAAAGTATGTCGATGTTTTTTTCCTTTATGCCGAGCCTTTTCGCCCTGAGCGCCAACTGCCCGGCCGATTCCTCTCCCGATATGTAGAGCACCCGCCTGCCCGCGTTCGCCATCTCCGCGCACACCTGCAGCAGCAAGGTCGACTTGCCCACTCCGGGTTCGCCGCCCAGAAGGACGCCCCCGCCTTTTATCCAGCCGCCGCCGAGAACCCTGTCCAGTTCTTCGATCCCGGAAGAAATCCGGGCCTCGGGCAGCACATCCACGCTGGATATTGGTTCCACGCGGGAGACGGCGATTTTCCCAGAACTATCCTCCCTGAGCGGAGACTCCTCCGCCATACTGCCCCATGAGCCGCATCCGGGGCAGCGTCCGACCATCGACAGGCTGACGTAACCGCACTCGGCGCACCTGTACCTCGTGATCGTTTTTTTCGCTGACTTGGCCATTTAATTCATCCCCAAGGCCAGCAGACCCGGCGTCCGTCGGTTCCGTGAAGGGCCATCATTATCTCGTCGAACGACGGACCGGCGAGCAGCATTTTGGAACAGTTTCCGCGGCCCATTGTGCCGAGCGAATGCGAATCCGACGACCTGATAAAAGTCCTCGATGGATAACGCCGCCTCCATTCGCCGGCCTGTTCGGAATCGAGACGGCACGAAAGCTCTATGGCGTCGACGGGATAATCTTCCGGAAATGGACCGAGAACGGCGGTATAGGCGAACGCCGGCCTGTCCGCGTGAGCGAGTATGGTGATGGCACCCATTCCGTTCGCGCGGGACACCACGGTGTCGATATCGTACCCAGCCCCCTGTATCAAAAGCGTATCCTCCATGCGGATGATGTCGTTGTCAGCGTCGATGACGACCTGATCGCCAAACACGTCCGGGTCGTTTTTTATGGGCGGCATCTTGAGCCACAGCCACTTCTTAAATTCTCCGGCCGCCTGAATACTTGGAAAAATGGTGACGACATGGATGTCTTCCGCTGTTTGAACCTCCAGCGCCGGCAGTACCTCCGGGTTGCCGTCCGCGAATCCCGCGACCGCGCGATAGTTGTCGCAGGTATTGTGATCCGTTATGGCGATGACATCCAGTCCGGATTCCCTCGCGCGGGAAACTATCTCGCGGGCGCCCATCTCCAGTTCCCCGCATGGAGAGAGAACGGTGTGCAGGTGAAGGTCAACCCAGAAATACCGGAGTTCCCGGTTCAATTTTTCACCCCGACAGGCCCAGCCGTCCGAGGGAGACGCATGTGTCGAACATCGAAGCGCCGGAAGTCGCGAGGGTTATGTTCTCCTCCGCGCACTTTGCCGCGAGATCCGGCGCGGGCGCCCTCCCGGCGGCGATTATTATCAGCGGAATTTCCTTTAACACCGCGACAGCCGCGATATTGAGGTGCGTCTGTATCGTGACCCACGCGGTCTCGGCCGAATCGCATCCCATGACGAAACTGAGCAGGTCGCCGGCCGTGGCGCGCGAAACGATTCTTGAGCCGTCCCCCGGAACATGCACCTTGGCGTCTATGAGCGAGCATATTTCTTGTATGGATATTTCAGGCATCGAAAACACCTCCGCACGCATTATATCAGAACATTCGCGGTCTTTGGCGCCGGAGTTCCGCGGATCAGAAAGTGATGCTTGACACAAATGTCTTATTTTCGGCGATTCTTTCGGGCAATAAGTCACCTTATATTTTCCAGCAGTTCCAGGACGGTCAGCACTTGTTCTTTGGGGATTCGGGGGCTTGGTTCGTCTTTTTTCCAGCATTCCAGAAAATGACTCAGTTCCGACAGATACGTGCCGGTAGGCGGAACGTTGATACCCGTTGGGATTTTTATCTTTTCGCCGGTATCGAACACCCTGGGCGCCTCTCCGAATTTGTAGGCCGTGACCGTTCCGTCCCTGTTCGTCACCGCGGCGTTTTCAAAATACACGCGCCACTCCGCGGTGAAGGGAATATCAGCGTTCAGCCACCCAGCCTCCGCCGCGGCGTTGAAACCGTCGTAAGCATAGTTGAAGCGGTAGTGTTCGCGGTATTTTACACTGCGGCGGCCGCAGCTCGTGAAGCTGAACTCCTTCGGGAGCCCGAAAAGACTCACTATCAGGTCGAGATCGTGAATGTGCAGGTCGTATGGAACTAGTCCGCTCTTTTTTTCGTCGAACAGCCAGCCGTCCCGCGCCCACTTCGGACAGGCGGAGAGCCTTGTAAAATACGCGTCGAGAGGGGCGCCGTACTCGCCGCCCTCTACAAGCGCGCGCAAAACTTCGCTCTGTCTGTAGAATTGGAGTACCTGGGCGACGTAAATCCGCGTGCCCGCCCTTTCCGCGGCCTCGTACGCGGTTTGAGCGTCCTTCAGGGTCATCGCCATCGGTTTCTCCGTTATAACGGACTTGCCGAACGAGACTGCCTCCTCGATGCCGTCCGCGTGAAGATATGTCGGAGTACAGATATCCACAATATCCACATCGGCCGATGCGAGCATGTCTGATATGCTCCGAAACATCGGCAGGCCCCATTCGCGCGCCCTCGCGCCGTCCTGCGCCGACGTTCCAACCACCGCGGCGACCCCGGCTTCGCCGATATAAGAGAAGCTCGTGTAATGTACCGTGCCCATGCCGCCCGCGCCCACAAGGCCGATTTTTATCATATCAGATATTCACCCCTATGTCCGACAGATATTCGTAAGAGGCGCGGACGGCCTCATTCACTTCTTCGAGGTTGCTCGAACCGCCGGGGCCGAACTCTATCTCGACGCTCATAGGGCACTCGTTCCTCTCCGCCTCCAATTGTCTGAAAATCATCGGAAAATCGACGTAGCCGGCGCCGAGCGCGGGGAAGTTCCATTCGTCGGGAGAGCCGGCCTTGTCCTTTATGTGCATGAAGCCTACGCTGTCGATGCAGTCGCCGAGGTCGCTCTCCAAGTCCGCGTTGGCGAAAAAGATCACGTTCGCCGTGTCGTAGTTTATCATGACGCGCCCGGAGCCGGCCATCTCAACGATGCTTTTCATCCGGCGGCCGGTCGAATGTTCGCCGTGCGTTTCAAGCGCCAGCGTGAGCCCGTAGTCATCCAAATACGGGACGAACTCGCGGATATGCCGCGCCGATGTCTCATCGGCCGCGGCGGCTTTATCCTCTATATGGGCCTCTCCTATCGACGATACGATGTAAGTGCAGCCAAAGAACGCCGCCAGTTTTATATTGTTGATGAAATCATGCGCGCGGTTCGGATCCATCAAATTCGTGTGCCCGCTCAAAGCGATCGGTTCCAGACCGAACGCCGCGAGCCGGCTTTTTACTCCGCACAGATATTCGAAACTCATGTTCGGGAAAACGTGCTCCGTCCAGCCTTTCGTGGCGGTCAGTTCTATGTAATGAAAACCGGCCCGAGCCGCGCCTTCTATCGCGTCTTCTATCGAATATTTGTGGTAACAGTTCGAATTGACGGCAACTATCCTGTCCATTTCGCAGCCTCCCGGGATTTTAAATTTTCGAAAATTTTTGCGCCGCCCTTATGAAGAACTCTCTCGTCTCTGAAGAAGCACGGCGCCTATCACTATCACACCTTTGAACGCTTCGCGCAGGAACGCCGGGACGCCTATCAAGTTGAGCAGGTTGTTCATCACCCCTATTATCAGCGTGCCGAAAACCGTACCGAGAATGAATCCCCTGCCTCCCATCATGCTGGTTCCGCCGACTATCACCGCCGAAATGGCGTCCATTTCGGCGCCGCTTCCGGCGTTCGCGTAATCCATGGAGCCTATCCGGGAGACCTGCAAAATAGCGGAAACGGCCACCATCATTCCTATGAGCGCGTATACCATCCTCTTTACGCGCAGCACGTTCACGCCGGACAGTCTCGCCGCTCTTTCGTTGGAGCCGACGGCTATCACCTGGCGTCCGAATGCAGTGCGTTTGGATATCACGTAAAAGATGAGAGCGAATACCAGCCAGTACAGAATCGGCATGATAAGCTGCCCGAACACCGGAAAACTCGCTATCTGCAGAAAACCTTTCGGCACCTGCGGAGTGTATCCCTGCATGAAATACTGCGTGACGCTGCGGCAGATCTTCATAGTTCCGAGGGTCGCGATGAAAGGAGGCAGTTTGCCTTTCGTGACCAGCAGGCCCGTCATCTCTCCCATAACGGCGCCCAGAACGACGCCCGCCGTTATGGCCACGGCATAGGCAGGCGCGCCTGTTATGCCCGCCTGCAGGAGCAGCCCTCTGGGGCCCGAGTCGATGAGCATCATGACGACCGCTCCAATGGCCACCAGCGTCGAACCAACGGCCAGATCGATACCGCCCGAGATGATGACGAACGTCATCCCGAGCGATATTATCCCTATG